>NZ_JBDUCX010000400.1:0-3054 GCF_040003245.1 Chthoniobacter sp. | reverse complement strand
CTCCTGCACGAAAGTTCCGATGCCGCGGATCAAAAGCTCGCGGGCGAAGTGGCGGAGGCGACGCGCAATCTCGCCGAATGCCGCGCCCGACATGGCGTGCCGAACATTCCCGCGGTGCGCGCAGCGCTGGCGGTCACGAGCCGCGATGCCGCGATGCGGAAGACGCTGCCGGAGGTGACATGGAAAGGTGTCGCGACCGGGCGCAGCGATTGGCGTCACGCAGTTTTCGAGTTCAAACCGGACGAGCAGGTGAAGGTGCCGACCTTTTGTGATGACCAGGAATACAATTACTATGCCGGCGTCGCGCGCGATGGCACCTTGAGCGACCCGCTGGCGTTTCGACTTACCTATGATGCTTTCACTTTGCCAAAGCTCTACCGCGCTTACTCCGACGACAGCGAAGTCCCGCCCGGCATCGGCATCTTCGAGTATCCTTACTTCTTCGTGAATGGAAAACCGGCCGATACGCGTTCGCAGCGCAAAGGTCCGGCGGGGCGTCCACGGCCGATCGGCTCGCGCTTCGGCCCGCAGAACATGGTCGTCACCGGTTGGGCCTTGCAGACGTTGAAAGCCCATCCGGGCTTGTGGGATGCGGCCAGGAAAGAGATTACGAAGCCGAACTTTTTTCCGCCGGAGAGCGAGGCGGAAGTGCGCGCCGCGCTGGAACGCGAGCTCGGCGGCGGGCTGCGCACCTGGCAGGCGATCTTTAAGTCGAAAGGCTACATCCCGACCGGCATTGGCGCCGGCGGCACGGGCGCGGGTTTTCCGTGGGACGACATCTCCGACACCGGCGGCTACGCCCATCTCATCAGCGCCGCCGCGCAGTGGATATTCCATCTCGAAGGCAAAGCGGACTGGGAAACGCAGCGAGTCTCCGACCGACAGCGGTAAACGAGCAGGCGCCGCGAGTCCGCGCGCTTCATCACCACACCCTCAAAGAAATCGCAGCGGAGCGCGCGGTTCGCGGCACGGAGCCGCCGGTAAAACGCAAGCGCATCGGCGTGCGAATCAACACGCCGCGTTGGCGTCAAGAGCACGGTCCCACACAGCACCGATCGGGAGCTGTCGCCATCGAAGACCGAATCGCACGGGAGCAGCGATTCCAGCATCGCGCGGCGCACGGCGTAAATTGGCGTGCCGGATTCGGGAATGACATCGAGCACGACAAGCGTGTCGCGACCGAGATTGTGGCGGCGCTCCAGAGCTTCGCAGTCGGCCCACACAAGGCCGTGCGCCGCGAGATTCGCCAGCGTCTCCAGCGCGGGCCGGAAGTAATCTGCGATCGTGAGCAGCGCCCCGTGCCGATTCCACATTGTCCCGGTCGGCATGTGAATGAGCGTGCGCCAGCAGCGAACCCCTCAGTCTCGCTCCAGAGCCGCACCGTAAATCAATCCTCACACCATCTCTCAGGTCGTTCTACGCCCGATTAGGTCCAGAATACCTTGGAGGAGGATCATATCCATCAGCCGCCACGTGGTGCTCTGGTGACCACGGTCGGTTCCGTTTCCTGAACCTCAACCGAAGGAGTTCATGGCGAAAGCTCGCTATTACTCTCCCCGGCTCGATCGCGACCTGATCACGCGTCTCTACCACCAGGCCCGGACCGAACGTGTCCCGATGACCGCCCTCGCGAGTCGTCTGATCCGTGAAGGTCTTGGCCAAAAAGAATGCGCCTCAGGCGCCGTCGTCGCCGAGGAGCCGCCCGCCCACGATCCGGGCGGACGGAAAAACTGACTGGATCATCACCGACATCGCGCAAGCCCGGCCCACCACGGTTGGGCTTTTTCGTGTCCTCAAAACCAAACCCACAAACCGAAAGGAACCATCATGGCCATCGTACTCGAAGCCAACTACGCGAAGAAGCTCGGCCTCCCGAACTTCTCCTCGCACCAATACTCCGTCACCATCCGCACGGAGCTGACGGACCTCACCCAGGTCGAAGAAGCCAGCACCCGGCTCTATGGCCTGCTGCAGGACGCTGTGGATCGCGAGATCCAGGAGGTCGGGTTCATGCCCGACGCCAGCCGCTACGGCATGAATAACGGCAACGGGAATGGCAACGGCCACACCCCGAGTGCTCCGCAGACCAACGGCAACGGTCATCGCCCGGCTCCCGGTCCCGATGGCTGGGCCTGCACCGAGGGGCAACAGAAGCTGGTCCTCCAACTCGTGCACGATCATCAGCTCGACAAAGCCGACATCGAGGCTTTGGCGCAGCAGCTCTTCGGCATCGGGGTGAAGGAACTCAACAAGATGCAGGCCAGTAACTTGATTGACGAGTTGCTCGAAAAGGTCGGCAAGAAGGGCACCAATCGCCGCCCCCGATGGCAGAACCGGCAAGGAGCGCGGTCGTGATTGCCCTTGTGGAGCCGGCGGCGGCGCCAGCAGTCCAACCACCGCCGAGTGAAACGGAGATCCTTGGCCGTCTGAAGGAAACGGTGTCGCCCTCGCGGCTGACGCTGTTCCTCCAGTGCCGGCTGAAGTTCTTCTTCCGCTACGTGGCCCGGATCACCAAGCCGAAGACAGCCGCGCTCCATGTGGGCACGTCCGTCCATGCAGTGCTCAAGGCCTGGAACAAAGCCCGGTGGCATCAAACGCCACTGACGCTCAAACAGCTCCATGATCAGTATGCCCTGGCGTGGGGAGATCCAACGGAAGAACCGGTGAGGTGGGCGGACGGTGAAGAGGACGAGGAAAAGACGACGGGCTGGCGGCTGGTGGAAACCTACTTCCGCGAGTCGAAGATCCCACCCACGTTGAAACCCGACGCTGTAGAAGTGCCGGTCGAAGCGGAGCTGCACACCCACGGGCTGCCCACCTTGATCGGAGTCCTGGATCTCGTGCAGCAGGGCGTGATCATCGACTTCAAGACGGCATCGACCACGCCCAGCCCGGAGAAGGTCGCCCATACCACAGAAGTGCAGACCAGCAGCTACGCGGTGCTCTACCGTGAAGCCACCGATCGCCGCGAAACGGGCATCGAGTTGCATCACTTGGTTAAGCTGAAGAACCCCAAGCTCGTCGTCACGGCACTGCCGCCCATGAGCGACCTGC
>NZ_JBDUCX010000239.1:0-10283 GCF_040003245.1 Chthoniobacter sp. | reverse complement strand
CATCGCGCGGCGCTGCCGACGCGAGAATTTCAAAGCGTGAAATATCCGGGCTAGTTCCCTGTCTGGCCGTGGAAAACAATGTGTGGCTTGAGCGTTTGATTAGATACACGGCCACGCAGAAATTAATACTTCGTGTTGTTCCTATAACACGTGATGGTTACATTGCCCACATGCGAGACACCCAAGACTGGCTCGATAATCGTGAGGCAACACAGGTGATTGAGCAATTTGCTTATATCCCGGCAAAGCTGATGTGGATGGTGGAAGTCTCAGTGCCTGATTTATTTTCCACTAATAAACGCAAGATTGGGGAACTACTTCTCGATGCTGGCCGCGATTTTGAGACTGAGGCAGACTTTCGACTTTTCGTTCTTGCGCGCTTTCCAGGAGCCTACCTGTTTTTCAATGGAAAGACGCCGGAGGGGGAGCCACGCTTTATTAAGCTACCCAGTGATCTTCGTTCGCACGTCGCCGTTTTGCCGGCACGGGCAATCTGACGCTTATCGTTCCCACCTCGTGGCGGACGGATCTTCGGAGGCTTCCGGCGTTGCGCCGACCCACCGGCAGCCTACTTCGCCGGTTCGGCGTTCCAGACTTTGATCTCGTCGAAGAGGCCGCTCTTGCCCTGGACGCCGAGTTCGATCTTGGACTTGGTGGCGTGGCCGATGCCGGGGGAGGTAAAGTAGGCGACGGGTGCGCCGTCGATGGTCACGCGCATGGCTTCGCCGACGGTTTCGACGACGAGGGTGTACCATTTGCCGGCCTCGAGCGGTGTCGGGACGGGGAAGGTGGCGCTGTGCGTAGAGACCAGCTTGTTGATCGCGTCCTTGTTGGCGGTGGCGTCTTTGCGCAGCTCGATGAGCGCGTTGCTCTGCGTGCCGTCGCGTTCGTCGAGGATGGTGACCTGCTGTTTGTCGAGGCGGACCTGGGCGCGGCAGAGGTGGCCGTAGTGGGAGCCCTCGAATTTGCGGTCGTCGAACTCCACATCCATCATGGTGTTGCCCTCGAAGCGGATTTTGACCTCGATGACGCTGTCCTTGGTGGGCAGCTCGAGGCCGTAGACGGCGGCGTGGGCCTTGACCTCGGGTTTGCCGTCGGCGGCGGGGATGTTCTGGTCGCGGGTCTGGGTGCCCTTGAGGGTGCCATTCTCGACGGCGAAGGTGTCGACGACCTTGTGCCATTTGGCGTCGAGCGTGGCGCCTTGGAAATCATCGGAGAAGAGGAGTTCCTTCTTCTTGGCGATGGAGTCCTTGGGGATGGCCGGCAGATCGGCGGCGAAGGCGGCGGACGTGACGAGGCAGGAGAGGGCGAGGAAGGGGCGGAGGTGCATGGGAGGTAGGTGTGAGGGAGCGATGCTTTATGGCAGGATTTTGTTAGGGGCAAAGTGGGATTTCGAGGGCCAGCGCGGGTGGGGCAGGCCGCGGAGCTGCAAGTTTTGACCACGGATAGCGCGGATGACACGGATCGGGACGGGTTGCGGATAAAGGGGCTCTTAATCCGTGCCCATCCGTGTCATCCGTAGTTCATCATCGATCTTCGGAACGCGCTCTGAGCGTTTGCATTCCACGCAGGTCTGGGAAGAGGTGCCTCCATTGGTTCAGTGGGCTCCATTGGCTCCATTGGTGAAAATGGCCTATTTCTGCCGGAAAAGGCGCATTTGTTCGATTCCTCCACGCCCGATATTCGCCCGGTCCGGTCCGGCCCATTTCTTAAACGCAGAAGCTGGCCCCCGCGCTGGCACCCGGTTACAACAGCTTGCGAGTCAACCTCATGAATACCCCTCACGAGTCTCCGAACCCGCTTCCCGAAACGCCACCGCCGGCTTCCGGTGATCGGCGCGAGTTTCTGAAATCCGCGGCGTGCGTGGCCCTCGGCGGCGCGTGCGTGCTGGTGCCTCTGGCCGCGGGGGTGACCGTGCTGCTCGGGCCGTTGCGCTCCGCGCCGCCCGATGGCTCATGGGTGAACCTGACGAAGATCGAGGCGCTGCCCATCGGTGCGCCGCCCCGCCTTTTCCAGGTCTTCGTGGAGCGCACCGATGCGTGGACGCGCCACGGGCGCAGTGCGGTGGGCGCGGTCTTTCTCGAGCGGCTCGATGAGACGACGGTGCGCGCTTTTCAATCGGCGTGTCCGCACCTCGGTTGCTCGGTCGAGTGGCGCAAGGAGAAGAAGCATTTCTTCTGCCCGTGTCACAACAGCGCCTTCAGTCACGATGGCGAGATCAGCGGGCCGAGCCCGGCGGCGCGCGGGCTGGATGCGCTGGCGGTGGAGATTCGCGACGAGGGCGAGGTGTGGGTGAAGTTCCAGACGTTCAAGGCGGGCGTGAAGGAGAAACTGCCCGTCGCATGAAAGCGCTGTTCGACTGGCTGGACACGCGCACGGGTTATCGCGGGCTGGCGCGGCTGGCGCTGCACGAGCACGTGCCCGGCGGCGCACGCTGGCGCTATGTGTGGGGCAGCACGCTGACGTTTGCCATCGCGGTGCAGTTCATCACCGGCATCGTCTTGTGGATGAACTACAGCGCCGGGGCGCAGAGCGCGTGGGAGAGCGTCTACTACACGCAGGAGCTGCTGCCCGGCGGGTGGGTGTTGCGCGGCATTCATCATTTCATGGCGCAACTGATGGTGCCGCTGCTCGTGCTGCACTTCATGCAAGTGATGGTCGACGGCGCGTATCGCGCGCCGCGCGAGGTGAACTATTGGTTCGGCCTCGGGCTGCTCGGGCTCACGCTCGCCATCTCGCTCACCGGGTATCTGCTGCCGTGGGACCAGCGCGGATATTGGTCGACCAAGGTGGTGACCAACCTCATCTCCGGCGTCCCCTTCATCGGCGACAAGCTGCAGCGGCTCGTGGTGGGCGATGCCAATTACGGGCACCAGACGTTGACGCGTTTCTTCGCCATGCACGCGGGGGTGTTGCCGGCGTTGCTCGTGCTGCTCATCGCGGGGCACGTCGCGCTTTTCCGCAAGCACGGGCTCACGGCGAAACTGCCGAAGGAAAAACCGGACGCGATGTTGTGGCCGGACCAGTTGCTCCAGGATTGCGTGGCCTGCGGCACGGTGATGGGTACGGTGCTCGCGCTGGTCTGGTATTTTCACGGCGCGGAACTCGGCGCGCCGGCGAATCCGGCCGAGCCTTACAGCGCGGCGCGGCCGGACTGGTACTTCATGGCGCTTTTCCAGTTCCTGAAATTCTTCGAGGGCGAACGGCTCATCTGGGGATCGCTCGTCATCCCGGGGCTGGTCTTTCTGCTGCTCATGGCCATGCCGTTGCTCGGGCGCTGGGGGCCGGGGCACCGGTTCAATCTCTTCGTGATCTTCGTGGGACTCGGGGGCTTCGCCACGCTGACGACGATGGCTTTTCAAAAGGACGCCGACGACCAGCACTACCAGGCGGCGGTCGCCCAGGCCAAACGCGACGGCGAACGCGCGAAGCATCTGGCGTCGGCGCGGCGCGGCATTCCCACGGAAGGCGCGCTGGCCTTGCTGGCCGAGGATCCGCTCACGCAAGGGCCGCGGCTTTTCGCCAGCCAATGCGCGAGCTGCCATACCTACGCCGGCCACGACGGGCTCGGCGCGCCGCTGAGCGAGCCGCCGACTGCGCCGGATCTCGCGGGCTTCGGCTCGCGCGAGTGGTTGCAGGGCTTCATGGATCCGCAGCAGATCGAGACGCTGCGCTATTTCGGCGGCACCGCGTTTGTGCATCCGAAGGAGGGCGGCCGGAAGAGCAAGATGGTGCGGCTCATCACGGACAAGGTGCCGGCCTACAGCGCGGAAGAGAAAGCGCAGCTCGAAAAAATCCTGATCGCGCTGAGCGCCGAGGCCGCGCTGCCCGCGCAAAAAGACAGCGACGCGCGCGACGCCGCATTCATCGAGGAGGGCCGAAAACACATCGCGGCCGATGCGCTCGAATGCGCGGACTGTCATCAATTCCGCAACGACGCGCCGGGCGATGGTCCCGACCTGACCGGTTACGGCTCGCGTGCGTGGCTGGTCGATTTCCTAAAGAACCCGGGCCACGATCGCTTTTACGGCAAGCGCAATGACCGCATGCCCGCCTTCGGCAAAACCAGCCGCCTGAGCCCGCGCGACCTCGACCTGCTCATCCGCTGGCTGCGCGGCGAGTCGCCGAATTGAAGGTGCGGCTTCTCCGGCAGGTGTAGGGCGCGTTTCCCCACGCGCCGGGCTTGGGCTGTGAATGGAACATTCTCCCGGCGCGTGAGGACACGCGCCCCACACCCGCTCAACCCGCAAACGCGCGCTGCAGCGCCGCGATATCGAGCTTCTTCATCCCCATCATCGCCTGGAAGACGCGCTTCGACTTGGCGGCGTCGGGATCGGTGAACATCGCCGACAGGTTTTTCGGGATGATCTGCCAGGAGAGGCCGAATTTATCCGCCACCCAGCCACACTGTTGCGCCGTGGGATCGCCGCCGGCAGTGAGTTTTTCCCAGTAATAGTCGATCTCGGCTTGATCCTCGCATTCCACCTGGAACGAGACGGCGGGGCTGAACGGGAATTGCGTGCCGCCGCCGTTGAGCGCAGTGAAGGGCTGGCCGTTGAGTTCGAAGGCAACGGTGAGGACGGAGCCGGCCGGCTTGCCGTGGATTTCCTGCCCGGCGTCCGCGTAGTAGGAAGTGGCGGTGATCTTCGAGTTCTGGAAGATGCCGGTGTAGTAGCGCGCGGCTTCTTCGGCTTGGGTGTCGAACCAAAGGCAAGGGGCGATTGTCGAGGGCATGGTGGTTTTTAGGAATTATTCGGAATTATTCGGAGTTTTCGGGAATTCTTTTTCCAAGGGCTCGACGAACCAGCGGCGCGCGAATGGACAATTTCGGCAATTAAATTTTCGCGCCTTTACGATTACCTGGATTCGCGGATTTGTGTTCGCGCTGGGTGCGGCGCTCGCTAGTGAGAGCTGGAACGATTGATCTTTTGTGAAACTCCGCTGGCATCCCAAACAATTTCTCCTCGATACATGGACGCGTCTGCGTCAGCTCCGCGACGCGCCCCATGCCGTGGCCGGCGGCGTGGCGATCGGGATGTTTTGGGGATTCACGCCCTTGACCGGGCTGAAGACGCTGCTGTCGATTTTCACGGCGTGGGTGGCGCGTTGCAGCAAGATTCCCGCGGTCATCGCCGTTTCGCTGCACGATGTGCTGCTGCCGGTGTGGCCCATCATCCTCCGCTGGGAGTATGAGATCGGTTTCTGGCTGGTAAACCGGCCGCATCGCTTCCCGCCCAAGCTCAGCATCGGCAAGATCCATGTCGCCGAGCTGTTCCAATGGAAAACACTCGGCGTGCTGTGGCCGACGCTCGTGGGTTCGTGCGTCATCGGCATTCCGATCGCGCTGGTCACTTACGCGGTCGTGAAGTGGATGCTGGAACGTTACGAAACCAAGCACCATCGGCATCTCACGCCGCCCGCTTAGCTGCGGCAGGCTTTCGCGCCGCCGAGCTTTCAGGCGTCATGTGCGCGGGGCGCTGCGACCATCTTTCCCTGCACCATGATGCCGATGATCGCGAGCACGGCGAACGCCGCGAGAGCTACGGTTTGCGTGAGTGAGAGGGTCTGCACGATGAGATGCGCCCCGCTGATCGAGGAAAGAATGATCAGCGCCCAGTTGAAGACGGCATACATGAGCAGCGCACCGATCAGCCCGCCGATGAGAAAGGAAATCCACGACATCTCCGGCGGCGCCTGCGCCTCCCAGCCGCGCAACGCGGTCATCACAAAATAGCCACCGACGAGAAAGCCCGCGATGCCGAGCGCGATCTTTTGCACGAAGATGGCAATGACGGCGCCGATCAAGCCGAAAACCAGGCCGATGATGAGCGACCACTCCGGCTGATGCGGCAAAAGAGCCGTCGCGAGTTCCAGCCCCGCGACAAATCCCACGGCGCCGACAAACAGCCAGAAGAGCTTGCGGCCTAGAAAAAGCAGCAGCACGCCGACGAGGATGGCGCCGACCGGCGGTAGCGACGTGAGCTCGCGAGGAAGGTAATCGGCGTGGATGGCATGGGCGGAGGAGGCAGCGTGAGCGGACATGGATCAGGGCGATGGGACAACGAGATCGTCGGACAAAGCGACCCTCTTATTCGAGCCTCTTACGTCCGACGCGCACTGCCTGGCGCAAAGTGGTCGCAGCGGGCTGGCGACCCGCGCGTTACCAATCCTCGGGATGCTGCTGGTTGAACACGTGCGCGAACAGGCGGTGGAAGAAGTGCTTTTTCTCTCCGCGGTCACGATCGGGATCGTGATCGCCGTCCCGATCCCCGTTGAGTGGTTGCACGACGGTGGTGACCGTCGTCGTCGTTTTCTTCCCGGGCGCCACCGGCGCACCCTCGACGTCGGCGACTTCCGCCGGTTGGGAGATGCGGTTGCGATAGTCAGTCTTGGCGCCCTCGGTCGGCTTTTTCACCGCGACCTTGGCCTGCACGGGCTTTTCCTTGGGTCGCGGGGCATCAGCCTTGGTGACCGGAGCAGGAGCAGCGTCGGTCCGAACAGAGGTCGGAGCGGTTTCATTGCGAAAACGAGGAGAAGCGGCCTCCGCTCGAACCGGAACGGGCGCAGCTGGAGTCGCATGCGGGGCGCCGGAATTCTCCAGATTGGCGAGGAATTTGCGGTCGGCGGCCTCCGTCGCGGTGGCTGCATCGGATGGCGCGGCGATCACGCCGATCACAGGGCATGCGAGAGCCAGCGCCGAGAGGTACACGAAGGAAAGGATCGGTTTATTCATCGTTGCGTTCAGGATTCGAGAGGCCGGAATTGGCCCGTCGATCCTGAATCGCGGTGGGTGGCTCGTTTGGCCGGAAAGATCAGCGCGCCGGGCGCAGCGGAGTGCGCGCTTCTACTGAAAACACTTCCACAACTCCTCGGCGAACAAGCGATGGCCGCGGTCGTCGGGATGATTGATCGTGTTGTCGAGCAGCGTGAGGTAGGGGAGTCCTTCCTTGGCGAGGTGTTCCCAGCGCGCGGAAGCATCGGCGAGGGCGATGCCGTGCCGGCTGGCGAAGTCGCGTAGGGCCAGCACGTAGGGCCGGTGCTCGGTCTCGCGCATCGTCTTGAAGCCCATCATGCGCCACATGGTGAAGTGCGGGGAAATGAGGATGACCTCCGTGCCGATTGGCTCGAGCCGGTGCAGGATCTCGCTGTAGGATTCCTCGACCCCCGCGGCATTGAGGCCCGCATCATTGACGAACTCGATCGTCACGAGATCCGGCTTCGCTTCGACCACGCGATCGAAGCGCGCCGGATTTTCCGGCCCGTGCAGGTCGCGATACGGATGCTTCTCCGGGTCGAGCCATTGCCGGCTGTTCGAACCGCCCGCGCTGATATTCCGCACATCGATCTTCGCCTTTGGAAAACGCTCGCGCAACCCGGCGGCAAAGACATCGACGTAGCGCAGCTCCGGCTTCGACGCGTTGCCGCCCGCCGTGACGGAGTCACCCAGGCACACGATCGTCACCGGCTCGCCCGCTTTCAGTTTCGCCAGCGTCTTCGGAATGCGCCCGGGCGTGCTCGCGGTGACCGCTTGTGCGGGTGACTCGGTGATCGGGTAGATGTTGTCGGGCGTAATCTCCGTGGCGCCGTAATCGACAAAGACATGCGCGATCGCCACGCACCCGGCGTCCGCGTCTGGCGGCACGGGCGCGCTGATGTGCGGCTGCCCCTGCTTCAGCGAGACTTTGCCATCCGCCGCGACTTGCACCGTATCCATGCGCCGCAGCGAGTAGCGGTAGCTGGCGTAGACCGTGTCGGTGGCCGTGACTTTGCTCTTGGGCCCGAGCCCCACGTGGCCCCACTCGGGATCGACCAGGTAATCCTCACCCTCCTTGAGCAACTCGCCGCCCTTCGCCACGCGAATCTCCAGCGAGCCCGGAATGAACGAACCGCTCGCATTCACATCGCGCGCGTTGCACCCGCGCAGCCGTGTGCCTTTCGCCCAACCCGCCGGCTTGTCGGTGGAAAGCTTCAGCGCTTCATCGCTCACCGCTTGCACCAGAGCCGGCGCGATGGTGAGTGTGACTGGCGCGGCGACCGTAACCGCGTGCCCGGCAACCTCGGCCTTGCCCGCCGCCACCGTGATCGTGGCACCTTGCGCCGTGAAATCGAGAGCGCGGAGGGTGGAGAATGGGAGGAGTAGTGCAGCAGCGACGAGAGAAAGGAGTTTCATGAAAGGATGAACGAGGAAGATGCGGATGCGTGGAAGTAACCGGTGGGGCGATGCGGCCTTAGAGACGGTGAAATAAGGGCGACTCCCTCCTCGCGTGTCATCCTGAGCGAAGTCGAAAGCCGAGCGCAGCGAGACGCCTATGGGACTGCGGGGCAAACCCCGTCGAATAACCAGCAGTATCGCTGGTAGAGCGACGGGGCTCTTCGACTGCGTTACACTCCGCTCAGAATGACACGCGATGGAAGGTCGTCGCGCCCCTCACACCACCGTCACCGGATACGTCGGCAACTTCCACGGCGCGCGATACGGCCGCGTGTAGCTCTTGCAATCCCGCACCGCGTGCGCATTCGCCACGTCCAGCTTCTTCGGGCTCCACACCACCGTCCGCCCGCTCTGGTAGGCGATGTTCGCGAGGTGACAGCACATCGTCGTCTTGGCCATCGAGTAGATATCGCTCCGCGGCTTCGCCCGGCTCTTCACGCAATCGATGAAATTCTGCCAGTGATCATGCGGCGGCGATTTCTCAAACGCCTTCGGCCCCGGGTTGTCCGGGTGCTCCGGGAACCACTGGTAATCCGTCCGGTCCACGATCAGCGTCCCCTTGCTCCCGATGAATTCCGCCCCGTGCGTGCGCCCGCCATCCAGGCCGCGCCCATTGCTGAAGCGCGTCTCCCAGTTCATCAGGAAATTCGGGAAGCGATAGATCGCCTGCATCGTGTCCGGCGTATCGCGCCCATCCTTCAGCACGTAGATCCCGCCCTCGCACGACACCGTCACCGGGTCGCTCTGCTGCATCCCCTGGAAGACCATATCCATCATGTGCACGCCCCAGTCCGTCACCAACCCGCCGCCATAGTCGTAATACCAGCGCCAGTTCCAGTGCGCGCGATTCGAGTTGTACGGCCGCTTCGGCGCCGGCCCCAGCCACATGTCGTAGTTGAATCCGTCCGGCGCTGCCCCATCCGGCACCTGCTCCATCGGCTTCGGCCAGCCGCCCATCACGCTCACAAACCACGCCCGGCACACCGCGATCTCCCCCATCTGCCCCGAGCGCACGAAATCGATCGCCGTCTGGAAATGCTTCACGCTGCGCTGCCAGGTGCCGATCTGCACCACGCGATTGAAATGCTGCGCCGCCCCGAGCATCGCCCGCGCCTCCGTCAGGTCGTGCGAGATCGGCTTCTCGCAATAGATATCCTTCCCCGCCTCGCAAGCCGCGATGAAGGGGATGGCGTGCCAATGGTCCGGCGTCGCGATCAAGACCGCATCGATGTCTTTGCGATCCAGCACCTCGCGGAAATCGCCATACACCTTCGGCTCCGGCCGCCCCTCTTTTTTTAAAATCTCCAGCGCCTTGTCCTGCTGCGCCTTGTCCACATCACACACCGCCGCGAACTCCACCCCCGGCACCTTCAGCAGCCCCGACAGATTGCTCCGCCCCATCCCGCCCGCCCCGATCACCCCCATCACCACCCGCTCATTCGCCCCCTGCGCCCGCGACATCACCCGCGCACTCAACCCCAGCCCCACCGCCGCGGCCGAAGTGCGAGTGAGAAAAGAACGACGGGAGAGGGGCGTTTTCATGGGGGGATGAGGTGAAAAAGTTCGCTGGTGAGTCTCAACCTACCGGCACACCAGTCGCAATCACTTTCCTTCTTGGTAAACCGGTTACGTAAGATCGGCTTGCATCACTCAGTTTTGCGCCATATAGCGCCCCTCTGTGAATTTTGTGCCCGTCAGGTTGACGCGAATCTCGCCGTGGAATGTCGGCGCATTCGTGCTTGCGTCCAATGAGTAAGCGCTTCCGCATTGCGTTCTCATTCGCCGGGGAAAAGAGGGACTTTGTTGCGAAGGTCGCCGAAATCCTCGCAAACCAATTTCACAGGGATCAGATTCTGTACGACAAATACCACGAGGCCGAGTTCGCACGAAGCGACCTCGCATTTCATCTTCCTGCGCTTTACAACGACGAAGCCGACCTCGTTGTTGCCGTTTTATGCAACGACTACGAAGTGAAAGATTGGTGCGGCCTTGAATGGAAGGCCATCTACGCCCTCATTAGAGACTGTTATGCACTTTTGACTGGTACGAGGAGGCGGAGTGAGCTTGAAAG
>NZ_JBDUCX010000053.1:0-32308 GCF_040003245.1 Chthoniobacter sp. | reverse complement strand
CGAAAACCCACAAAAACTCTCATAGCAAGTGGATCAAAAACCGGGGGCAGGCCACAACCTCAACGTATGCTTGTGACTCGGGTCGTAGTGTCGCATTACACGCCGAAGGTGAAAAGCGGCACCAAGGCTAATTAATCCTGGCTGGGGAGAGTGCTCTTGCGCCCGCTGGTCTGGTGGTGGTGACGATTTCCATGGTGAGTGCGGTTGAAGGTTGCACCCGCGGTGTGGGCACCGCGTCAGCCGTCCTCAATACTCAATTCGCCACCGCGGAGAAAATTGACCGGCGCGGCTCAATGCAGCTCACCGTGTCGCGCGCCGGCGGCGGGCGGCGAGAGCAACCGCGCCCAACAGGAAAAGGCTGGCGCTGGCGGGCTCAGGGACAGCGAGGGAGAACAGCGTGCCGTCATTGCTGCTCCCACCTTGGTAAGTCATTCCGTACAAGGTGCCGCCGTCTGCCGAGAGCGTGACGTTGCCATTCGGCAATGCCCCGTCGGCGGGTCCGCCGGCGAAGTTGTCCAGGATCGTGTAGCCGGAACCATCGAGATTCATCTCGAAAACAATCCCATGACTGTGGGCGCCATTGGAAGAAGCCGTTCCGTAAAGCTTCGAGCCGGAGAACGTCAGGGAATTGTCCGGAAACAGTCCATCTCCCGTGCCGCCAAAGTTATGGAGCACCGTGAAGCCCGAACCGTCCAGATTCACGCTGAAAGCGGTGCCCCCTCCGTGGCTGCCGCCGCCCACCGTCAATCCGTAGAGCTTTGATCCGATGAGAGTGAGTGAACCGTCGGGGTTCGCCCCGTCGCTGCTCCCAGCCGCGAAGCTGCGCAGGAGGGTATAGCCCGAGCCATCGAGATTCATGCTAAAGAGAGTGCCGTGGTTGGCGGTTCCACCGGTGTTGGTCATCCCATAGAGTTTCGAACCCGAAACGATCACGGTGCCTTCTGCCGGATCCTGTCCGTCGCCTGTTCCGCCGCTGAAGGCGTGCAAAAGCGCAAACCCGGAGCCGTCGGTATTCATGCTGAAAACGGTGCCGTGATCGCCAGCGCCCCCGTTGGGTGTCAGCCCGTAGAGTGTTGTTCCAGAGAGCGTCAGCGACCCTCGTGGAAATGAACCATCGCTACTGCCGCCGGCAAAGCTATGCAGGACCGCCAGGCCGGAACCATCGAGGTTCATGCTATAGGCGACCCCCGCGCCAGTCGCGCCACCCGTGTTGGTCATCCCGAATATCTCCGAACCGGAGATGACGGGCGAACCCCAGGGACCCGCGCCATCGGTCTGAGAGCCAGTGAAGCTATGGAGCAGCGTGAAGCCGGAACCATTGGTGTTCTCGCTGAAAACAATGCCCTCGCTGGCGCTCCCACCACCGAGGGCCACCCCGTACAATGTGGACCCGGACAAGGTGAGAGAGTCAAAGTCAGGAAACGCTCCATCCGCCGTTCCGCCGGTGAAATTGTGCAAAATCGTGTCCTGGCCGAAGCCGGAAACGGCGGCGACGGTCCACAGGGCGAGAGCGAGAGAAAACGCGGCGAAGGGTGCCGGGTGCATCTTCTTGCGGCCTCGAATGGCGGCTGCGGGGGGGAGCGCACAATACGGACTCATACTTGAGCTGCGTCGTAGCGCCAAACGCCACCAAAGGTCAAGCGTTCGCTACAGAGTTTCGTCGCATCGGACGGTGGCAGGCAGGACGAGATGGATCATTCCGCGAGCGGAGGCGGGCTGGCCACCGACACTTTTCCGCACACCCAAAGGTGTGAACCCGCGGCGCGGCTTTTGTCCCCACGGCGCCCCGGACCTGTTGCCAAGCCTCCAGTCTACCGGGTTTGGTCTTCGGCGCTCGCGCTACCTGCGAAAGCGGCGTCCTGGAGCACCTTTCAGTCGCTCAGACCATCCGGCCGATCAGGTCGTAGACCTGCGTGCCGGTGATTTCCACGTCGATGAATTCCCCAACCGTCACGGGGCTGGCCAGGAGGATGCGGCCATCGATATCCGGGGCGTCGGCGGCGGCGCGAGCGACGAGCGGTTGATCGACGAGGGCGCGCAGGCGCTGGCCGACGTGGGACTCGGAGATTTCGCGGGCGATGCGCTGCTGGAGTTTCATCGCGCGTTTGTAGCGGGCGGCTTTCACCTTTTGCGGCACCTGGCCTTCCATCTTGGCGGCGCGGGAACCTTCCTCCTGCGAATAGGTGAAGACGCCGAGGCGCTCGAAACGGGTGCGCTCGATGAAATCGAGCAGGTAGGCGAATTCCTCCTCCGTCTCACCGGGAAAGCCCACGATGAAAGTGGTGCGAATGGCGATGCCCGGGACACCGGCGCGGATGCGCGCGATGAGGGTCTCGATGTGCTCGCTGGAAGTCTCGCGGCGCATGAGCTCCAGCATGCGGGGATGAATGTGCTGGAGCGGCATGTCGATGTAGCGGCAGACCTTCTTGCATTCCGCGATGCAGGCGATGAGCTCGTCGCTCCAGTGCGCGGGGTGCGTGTAGAGGAGGCGGATCCAGAAATCGCCTTCGATCTTTTCGAGTTCACGCAGGAGTTTTACCAAGGTCGGCCCGCGCGAACTGTCCACCTGCTGCCGCGGCCCGGCTTTTTCGTCCCACAGGTCCATGCCGAAATAGGTCGTGTCCTGGCTGATCAGGTTGATCTCCTTCACGCCTTCGGCGACGAGGCCGCGCACCTCGGCGACCACGGACTCGATGGTGCGGGAGCGATGCTTGCCGCGCATCTGGGGGATCACACAAAAGGAGCAGGGATGATTGCAGCCCTCGGCGATCTTGGTGAAAGCGGTGTGCGCGGGGGTGAGGCGGAAGCGCGGCGTATCGTAGTCCGGGATGTAAACGGGCTTGCGGGTGACGAGGTTGAGCGGTTCCCACTGCTCGTCGATGAGCACGTCGGGGGCTTTCGCTTTCAGCAACGGGGCGGGCGCGGCAGGGCGGGCGAAGACCTGCTCGATGATGCTGGCCGTGTCGGCGATTTGATCGAGCCCGATGAAGGCATCGACCTCGGGCATCTCGCTCTTCAATTCCTTGGCGAACCGCTGGGCCATGCAGCCGCTGACGATGAGCCGTTGCCCAGCGCGCCTTTTCAGGCCGCGGGATTCGTGCGCCTCGAGGATGGCCTCGATGGATTCCTCCTTCGCGGAGTCGATGAAGGCGCAGGTATTGACGATCAGGACGTCCGCCTCATCCGCATTGCTCGTGATCTGCATGCCCCGCTTGAGCACGCCGCCGAGCATGATCTCGGCGTCGACCAAATTCTTGGCGCAGCCGAGGGAGATCATGCCGACTTTCTTCGGCGTGGTGGTTGGGGCGGACATAAACGGGCGGAAGAGGTCGCCGAAGAAGCCCCTCGCGTCAACTCCTCTTGGAAGGGGCGCCCCGAGGCGCTAAAGGGAAAAAAGCGGAGTCCCGCGCTACTGGACGGGGATATTCGGTGCCTGGTAGGCAAACGGGAGGCCGTTCTTCGTGATCTGGACGGAACTGGGCTCCCGGGCTTCGATGAAGAAGCGGGCGCCTTTGAGCTTGAGCGGGTTGGCGCTGGGGTAGACGTAATCCTCGAAAATGGGCGGCGCTTTTGGGTCATCCTTGCGGACGGTGACCCACGTCTTCTTGGTGGCGGCGACGAGGATCTCATTCACTCCGTTGGGCGGTGCCGGGTGCGCTGTGGGATCGGCGGTGGGGACAGCGGTCGGCGTGACAAAATCCTGGTCGTTGGTCTTGGGTGGCTCGGTTTTGGCCACGGCAGGCAACTGGCCGGGGGTGGCGTTGGGGAGTTGGAGGGCCGCGTTGGGATTGGGCGTCGCCGCATGGGCCGGTGCGGGGGCCGGAGAGACCGGCGCCTTGGCGACGCCGGGGGCGACCGCGACTTGTGGCGGCGGCGGGGTGGCCTGGGTCGCTGGGGCTGGTTCCGGGGTGGTGGCGGACGGAGTGATTTCCTCTGTGGGCTGCTTGGTCCTCGTTAACCTTTCGCCGGTGATCTGCTGGTATTTCGTATAGCCCCAGGACGCCAGCAGCCCGAGAGCGATGATGAAAACGAAGAACAGTAGCGGGGCGAGCGACGGCGGCTTGCGTTCTTCACGATTGATCTGGGTCGTTTCGCGACGGGGTGTCGGCGCGTTGCTCAGGTATTGATAGTCGCTGACGCTGATCGGATTCGAGTTATCCAGGGTGCGGGAGAAGTCGCTGACGTCGACATTCAGGAACCGCGCGTAGATCTGGAGGAAGCCCTTGGCGTAAATGTTGTTGGCGAAGCGGGAATAGTCGTCGCTCTCGAGCGCAGCAATCTTGTCGGGCCGCAGCTTGGTGGCGTGCGCCGCTTCATCGACCGTCAGGCCCTTTTTGACGCGGGCCTGATTGAGTTTTTTGCCTACGGATTCGACCATATCACGCGGGGTTTAATCTTCCGCGGGAGGGAATGTTTAGCACGAATGTGCCAATTTTCCAGACATAGAGATGAATTCCGTGGGCGGCCCTGACGGCTACCCCGGAATCGGCATGCGACGACGATGGGACGATCCTTTTTTCCATGAAAACTCGATGGGCCGCACAGGGCGGCCCGATGGTGCGCCGGGAGGTCGCGCACCGGTGGCTCAGGAACTACTCAACCGCGTCGAGATCAACGAGAATTTCGCGTGGTTTGGC
This sequence comes from Chthoniobacter sp., assembly GCF_040003245.1. Lineage (NCBI taxonomy): Bacteria > Pseudomonadati > Verrucomicrobiota > Spartobacteria > Chthoniobacterales > Chthoniobacteraceae > Chthoniobacter > Chthoniobacter sp. The sequence continues at coordinate 27,671 of NZ_JBDUCX010000053.1, read as the reverse complement.
TCCTTCGCCGACACCCACGTAACCGCGCAGTTCGAGGATGTCAAGGATGCGCGCCGCGCGGGTGTAACCGAGGCGGAGGCGGCGCTGGAAAAGGGAGGTCGAGGCCTTCTTTTCCTGGCGCATGACTTCGATGCACTTTTCTACGAGTTCCTCGTCTTCGTCGCTCACTTCTTCCTCTTCCTCGCCACTGCCATTCCCCTGGAGACGTTCGTGAATCGACGATTCGAACGCCGGTTCGCTCTGCTGCGAGGCGTGTTCGACGACCTGGCGAATCTCCTCGTCAGTGACGAGCACCCCTTGGGCGCGGATGAGGCGCGAGGTGCCCGGTGGCCGGTAAAGCATGTCGCCCTGGCCGAGCAGGCGTTCCGCGCCGTTTTCGTCGAGGATGACGCGGGAATCGAGCCCGGACGCCACCTGGAAGGCGATGCGGCAGGGAACATTGGCCTTGATCACGCCGGTGATGACGTCCGCGCGCGGGGTCTGCGTGGCGATGATCATGTGGATGCCGGCGGCGCGCGCCTTTTGCGTGATGCGGGCGATGGCGCTTTCCACGTCCGCCGGGGCGGTCTGCATGAGGTCGGCCAGCTCGTCCACGATGATGACGATGTAGGGCATGCGATCCGGGATGATCAGCTCGGCGTCGCGCTGCACCTTGATCGTGGTCATCTTCTCGATGCGCTCCTCGCTGGTCAGCGATTCGGGATCGATGGGTTCCGCATCGAGCGGGAGTTCCGGCATGGCCGCGGCCTTCGCTTCGGCGATGGCATCCAGTTCCGCCTGCGATTTCGGCAGGGGGCGGTCATTAAAGCTGTTGATATTGCGCACGCCGGTCTTGGCGAAAATGGCGTAGCGTTTTTCCATCTCGTCGATCGCCCAGCGCAGGGCGAGCAGGACCTTTTTCGGATCGGTGACGACGGGGACGACAAGATGCGGCAGGGAGTTGTAGATCTGCATCTCCACGACCTTCGGGTCGATCATGATGAAGCGCAGATCCTCGGGCGTGAAGCGGTAGAGGATCGAGGCGATGATCGCGTTGATGCAGACGCTCTTGCCGGAACCGGTGGTACCGGCCACGAGGCCGTGGGGCATGGCAGCGAGATCGGCGATGATCGTCTTGCCGTAGACGTCCTTACCGAGGGCGATCGGGATCTTCGCCTTGGCGTTTTGGAAGTCGTCGTTCTCCAGCAGTTCGCGCAACGTGACCTTCTGCTTCTTGGAATTGGCGATCTCGATGCCGACGGTGTCCTTGCCGGGAATGGGAGCGAGGATGTTGATGCGCTCGGCGCGCGTGGCGCGGGCGATGTCGCGCTCAAGGCTGACGATCTTATCCACGCGCACGCCCTTGGCCGGGTAGACCTCGTAGCGGGTGATGGTGGGGCCACGGGTGATATCGCCGCGGGAAACGCTGATGCCAAACTGCCCCAGCGTGTCGATGACCATGTCCTGAATGGCGAGCAATTCCGCCGGGTCAGCGGCCTGGCGATCGCCGACCTCGATCGGGTCGAGCAGATCGAGGGAAGGCAGTTCGTAGTCCTCGCAGGAGACCGAGGTGAGGGGCTGGAACTTGTCCTTCTTGTCCTTGCGCTTGGGTGGGGGAGGCAGGGAGCTGTCGATGATCTGGGGCTCGGGACGGACCGGTTCGGGTTCGGCGAAGAGCTCGGCCACGGCGGGCGCGACCGGGTCGGATTCGACGGGGAGTGAGCCGCGCTTCGAGAGGGTCTTTTCCAACTTCTTCCGCTGGCGATCCAGCCGTTCTGCTTCCAGGGCGAGGCGTTCTTTTTCATCGGCCTTGGCCATCTTCCGGGCGCGGTACTTTTCCAGGTAGACCGAAGGCCAGGCGGCGATCTGCCGGGCGGCGCCGATGGGATGCAGGCCGGTGAGGAGGATGAGGCTCGAGACGTAGACCACCAGAAGGACGATGGTCGACCCGACCGTGCCGAGCAGATTCTTGAGCAGCATGCCGCCGATCCATTTCCCGACCCAGCCGCCGGGGCCGGCGATGTTGAGGCGCTCCATGTCGAGCACCGACCAGGGCAGCAGATGGGCGAGGCACGCTCCCGAGGCGATGAAAGCGATGCTCCACCAAGCGCGCGAGGTGAGGCGCATCTCCGGATTCAGGAGCTTGGCGCCGCCGTAGCCGAGCAGAAGGGCGGCGAGCAAATAGGACGCCGCACCGAGGAAAGCATAGCTGCTGCAGGCGACGATGGCGCCGGAGCGGCCCACGAAATTGAGCACCGGCCCGCGCGGCGAAGCGAAGCTGCTGAGCGGGAACCAACTCGGGACATCCGTGGGCGCGTAGGAGATCAACGCGAGGTAGAGAAGAGTGCCGAAACCAAGAAACACGAGGCTGAGAACTTCGTGGAGGGGATGGGAATGGGATTCCTGGGCGCGGGCCATTGACCGCCATAGTAACTGGATTGGCCGCGCTTTCAATATCGGAAACCAATGGCGTATGGTGCTCGCGCGACAGCCAGCTTATCTTCGAACCACGAATCATCCCCGCTATCATGGATCACCCCCTTGTTTTTGAACCGCTTTTCATGGAACGCGTCTGGGGAGGACGCCGCCTCGAAACGCTGCTGCACAAACATCTTCCACCGAGTGTGCGCATCGGGGAGGCGTGGGAACTCGTCGACCGCGAGGAGGCGCAGAGTGTGGTTCACGAGGGGCCCTTGCGCGGGTTCACCCTGCACGAATTATGGGTCGAGCGGCGGTCGGAGATTTTCGGCGACGGTCTTCCGGATACGGAGCGCTTCCCGTTGCTTTGCAAAATCCTCGACGCGCAGGAACGGCTTTCGGTGCAGGTGCATCCGCCCGCGGACGTGGCGACGCGCCTGGGTGGCGAGGCGAAGACAGAGATGTGGTACCTGCTCGATGCTTCGCTCGACAGCGATCTCTACGCGGGGCTGAAGCGTGGCGTGGATCGCGCGTCCTTCGAACGTGCGTTGCACGAGGGCAAGGTCGCCGGGCAGATCCACAGTTTCCCGATCAAGGCGGGCGATGCGATGTTCATCCCGAGTGGCCGGGTGCATGCCATCGGCGCGGGCAATCTCATCGTCGAGGTGCAGCAAAACAGCGACACGACCTATCGCGTCTTTGACTGGAATCGCCTCGGCCTCGATGGCAAGCCGCGCGCCCTGCATGTCACGGAATCCATGGCCTCGATCAATTTCGACGACGTGGAGCCGGCTATCGTCGAGCCACACGGCGAAGTGCTGGTCGAGTGCGCGGAGTTTCATGTCGAGCGCTGGGTGCTTGATGAACCGCGTGTGAGCGGTGGGCCGGGCTTCGCGATTTTCACGGTTATCGACGGGAGTGTGGAGTGTGGTGGGCGGACTTTTGAGCGCGGCGCGTTTTTCCTGCTGCCGGCCACGGCGACGGATCGCGAGTTGCGGCCGCTCTCGGCGGATGCGCGCGTGCTGCGGACGACGGTGCCTCGGCAGAATTAACCGCCGAGGCGCGGAGGCGCAGAGAGAAGAAGGAGGTTCATCGCCGGTTGCCCCACCTAGCATCTCTCCTCTCCGCGCCTCCGCGCCTCCGCGGTTAAAATCCGTTGTTTACGCCCGCACGCCGCCCAGCCGCCGACTCGATGGCCAGCGCGGGAGGACGCGGACGCTGTCGATTTTCCAGGCATCGTCTTCGCGGACGAGATTGTAGACGCAGGGGATAATGTCCCCCTCGGGCATGACGAAATACGCGGAGACAAAAGCATTTCGGCCATGGAAGCGGGTCTGGCCGAATTCGACCCGTGTGGCGCGCAGCAGGGCGGGATAGTCCGTGCGGGCGAGATCGGCGAAGGCCTCGAGATTGAATTTTTCCTGAAAGCCCATCGAAGCCTCGCGATACGCGCCGGAAAAGTCGTCGGCGCGGAAGGCCGCGAGCTGATGGGAAACCACATGGTAGAGTTCGGCGGGCGGTGTGGAGCGCCAGCGATGCTCGAGCAGGGCCTGGAAAAGCGCAGCCGCACCGCACAAGGCGAACACCACGCCGAGCAGGCAGAGCTTGGCCGCGCGGCTCATGGCGTTTGCCCCGAAGCGGCCTCGGCGGCGAGACGTTGCAGGTAAGGGAAAGTGTAGAGCCCGGTGCCGTGTCCGTCGGCCCACGCGGGCTGGAGCGCGTAACCGCCCACGACCGCGAAGCCTTTTAAAATAAAGCTCTCCGGCGTGTAGGTCACCTGGGGACGGAGGACGCGCCCGAGCACATCCGGCTCGCCGCCGCACGCCGCGCAGGGGCACGCGCGCCGCAACATCTCGAACGGCAGATACGATTCCGTGCCATCGCTCCACGCAATGGCGAGCTCGGAGCCGATGGCCTGGATATTGGTCGGAGTGAGCCGGGACATGAGGTCAGTCGTCGAAGGATGCCCCTTCCGCCGCCGGTTTCCAAGCTTTCCCGCTGCGGGTGCCGAAGATCGCCGTGCCCACCCGCACGAGGGTGGCGCCTTCCTCGATGGCCACGGCATAGTCGCCGCTCATGCCCATGGAGAGCTGCGGGAGAGGGAGGCGAAACTCCGTCTGCAACTGGTCGCGCAACTCCCGCAAGGTGACGAAATGCGGGCGGGACGACTCCGCGTCGGGGGCGAGAGGGGCGATGGTCATCAGCCCCTCGATTTGCAGGCGCTCCAGCGCGAGGAGTTCCTCGAGTTGCGCGCGCAGTTTCGCCGGTGAAAAGCCGTATTTGCTCGATTCGCCGGCCACGTTCACCTCCAGCAACAACTTGGGAAACACCCCGGCCTCGTCGGCGATGCGATCGAGGTCGCGGGCGATTTCCAGGGAATCGATGCCGTGGAGCAGCTCGAAGCCGAGGGTCACCGCGTGGCGGATTTTGTTGCGCTGCAAATGGCCGATGAAATGCCAGCGGGCGCGGCCGGGCAGGATGGGGATTTTCGCCCGCGCCTCCTGCACCCGGCTTTCGCCGAAGACGAATTGTCCCGCTGCCAGGGCCTCAATCACGGCATCCGGGGGGTGGGTCTTCGAGACCGCGACGAGCTCAATCTCGTCGGCCCGGCGATGGGCGCGAGCGGTGGCCTCGGCGACCACGGCCCGGACGGCCACGAGATTATCAGCAATTGTGTTCATTAAGTGAAATCAGGGTGGTTGACATGCGGATTAGGGGAGCTTATCCGATTGTGAGGCGTTGTTATGTATATCGACACGTTTAAAGTTTTTTGCGACCTCGCAGAGACCGGCAGCTTTTCCAAGGCGGCCGTGCTCAACTCGATCACGCAAAGTGCCGTGAGCCAGCAGATTCGCGCGCTGGAAAACAAGTTTCAAGTCACGCTCGTGGAGCGCGGGCGGCGCAACTTTGCCCTCACCGCCGAGGGCAACGCCTTCCTTTCCGCCGGCCGCGAGATTCTTGAGGTTTACAACAATCTTGATCACCGGCTGCACGAACTGCGCGATGTGATCGCCGGCGAATTGCGCATCGCGGCGATTTACAGCATCGGCCTGCATGAATTGCCGCCGCATTTGAAGGCCTTCCGCGAGAAATTCCCCGACGTCGAGTTGCACGTCGAGTATCGGCGCTCACAACAAGTCTACGCCCAAGTGCTGGCCGGCGATGTGGATATCGGGCTGGTCGCTTTCCCGACGAAGCGCAACGGTTTGCAGATCGAGATTTTCAGCGAGGACAAGCTCGTGCTCATCTGCCACCCGAATCACCGGCTGGCCGGGCGCAAGCACATCAAGATCGAGGAGCTCAACGGGGAGAAATTCATCGCCTTCGAGCCAGACTTGCCCACGCGCAAAGTCATCGACCGGCATTTCCGCGATCACTCGATCGAGATCGAGCACGCGATGGAATTCGACAACATCGAGACCGTAAAGCGCGCCGTAGAAATCGAGAGCGGCGTTTCCATCGTGCCGCGCAACACCGTGCGGCAGGAAGTGGAGAGCGGCGTGCTGATGGCGCTGGAAGTGGAGGGGCCGAAGATGTCGCGTCCGCTGGGCGTGCTCACCAAGCGCAACCGCGCGCGGTCGCCGGCGCAGAAGGAATTCGTCGCGGCTTTGAAGAGGGATTTTGGCGTGCTCTTGGAGAATGGGACCAACGGGGAACGGTGAGGAGGATGTTTGATGTTTAAGGGTTGAAGTTTGATCGAGGATTGGAGCTGCCGCTGAAAATAGCGGTTGTCGCCGGGCGCTAAATCGAACATCAAACGTCGAACTTCAAACATCACGATGACAGCACCAGCCATTGGCATTATCGGGGGCAGCGGCCTTTACCAGGTCGAGGGGATCACGGACGTCACGGAGCACGCGATCGAGACGCCTTTTGGGTCGCCGTCGGATGTCATCATGGGCGGGCAACTGGGCGGGCGGCAGGTGTATTTTCTGCCGCGGCACGGGCGCGGGCACCGCATTTTGCCGCATGAGCTGAACCACCGCGCGAATATCTACGCACTGCGTTCGCTGAATGTCCGCTGGCTGCTCTGCGTCACGGCGGTCGGCTCGTTGCAGGAGAAATACGAGCCGCGGCACATCGTGCTGCCATCGCAGTTTTTCGACCGCACGAGCCAGGGGCCGGCGCACACGTTTTTCGGCAATGGCATCGCCGCGCATGTGAGCTTCGCGGACCCGACCTGCGCGCCGTTGCGCCAGTTGATCGCCAATGTGGCGCGCGAGTTCAACCTGCCGGTCCACAATGGCGGCACCTATGTCAACATGGACGGCCCCGCTTTCTCGACTCGCGCCGAATCCGAGACGCACCGCAAGCTGGGCTTCGACGTGATCGGCATGACCAATCTCGGCGAAATCCGCCTGGCGCGCGAAGCGGAGATCGCCGTGGCCACGATGGCCATGATCACCGATTACGATTGCTGGAAAGTGGACGAGGAACCGGTGACGGCGGACGCGGTGGTTGCGCATCTGCACGCCAATGCGGATGCGGCGAAGAGAATCCTGGCCCGCGTCGTTCTGCAGATTCCGACGGAGCCGAATTTTCCCGAGCACCGGGCTCTCGACTCCGCGCTGATCACCGACCGCAAATACTGGCCGGCGGAGACGGTGAAAAAGCTCGGGGTGATCATGGAGCGGTTTGTGAGTTAGGCCGGAAGACTGAATTTCGATGCCGAGACGCGGAGGCGCGGACAGAAGAGAAACGCTTGGATGAACATTTCTAATTCTTGAGTGTCATCTGTATTTCCGTATTTAGACTTATTCTAGGAATTCATTTTCCTGCATAAATCGCTCTTTCCTGAAGCCAGATCACACGTTAAATAATCCCACCTCATGCAACGTCTTTCGCTCGCCGTTATCGCCGGCCTGGCTGCCCTCGCCCTCGCCGCGTTCGCCTTGATCCCTCATCACGCTGAGGCTGCCCAAGGTCCGGCGAAGGCGACGCCCGCTCCCGCGGCGGCGAAAGCCACGCCCGCCCCGGCGACCCCTGTGCCGGCGACCCCTGCCCCGGCAGCGGCCACGCCAGTGCCCGCAACCACCCCGCCGGCGGGCACGCCGAAGTCCACCTATTCCTCGTGCCATGTGGACGGCCCGTACATCGCCATGACTTTCGACGACGGCCCGAGCGGCCCGAATACGCCGCGCCTGCTGGATATGCTCAAGGAGCGCAAGATTCACGCGACGTTTTTCTTCGTCGGCCAGTGCGTGGAAGAATATCCGGACATCGTCAAGCGGATCGTCGCCGAAGGGCATGAAGTGGCCAACCACTCGTGGTCCCATCCCGACCTCGCGAAAATGGGCGATGCGGCGGTGCACGACCAGATCCAGAAGACGCACGATGCGATCGTGCAGGCCTGTGGCGTGGCGCCCAAGATCATGCGGCCGCCGTATGGGGCCTTTACCGCCCGGCAGCGGGCTTGGGCGAATGCGACCTGGGGCTATAAGATCATCCTCTGGGATGTCGACCCGCTGGACTGGAAAGTGCGCAACTCCGAGCACGTGAAAGCGGAGATCCTGAAGCAAACGCAGAACGGCTCGATCATCCTCTCGCACGACATTCACAAGACGACCGTCGACGCCATGCCGTCCACGCTCGATAACCTGTTGAGCAAAGGATACAAGTTCGTCACCGTTTCCGAACTGCTGGCCATGGATCACCCCGCGACCCCAAAGCCGAAAGGCACGCCCAAGCCCCCGGCCAAACCGGCGGCGGCGGACGCAGCCACCACCCCCCCCGCGACTCCAGCCCCGGCGACGCCGGCGGCAGCGGCCAAACCTTAGGCCCGGCGGGCGCCCGCGAGCATGCTCGGCGACGCCTACTTCCAACTCCGCGCGCAGGTCGGCACCGGCCTGTTTTCGCTGCTTCGACTGGCGGCGGAGGCCGGTACGCCGGAGAGCACCCTGGCGGCTTTGCGTGGCGCGCAAGCCGGGCTGCGCGACGGGTTCACCTTCGTGGCCCTGGGGTCGGACGGCGGGGGAAAATCGACGCTGCTGAATACGCTCTTCGAGCGGGAATTCTGTGGTGAGGCGGAGCCGGCAGCCGCCGGCCGGCTCGCCGTCTTTCGCTACGACGATGAGGCGCGGGACGATGTCTTTCCGAACGATTCCGTCGTCCTCTATCGCTCGCACAGCTTCCTGCGCGACTTCGCGATCGTCGAGGCTCCGACCAGCGTTCCGGTCGAGGCGGTGAACCCGAATCTCACCGAAGCCGACGTGATTTTTTATGTCATCAGCGCTGCGGCTGGGGTGCCGGACCCGTGGGCCTTCCTGTCGCGGCTCGCTCGCGATGTGCTCAAGCGGCTCGTCTTCGTCGTCTGGCAAAGCGATCGCGTCTCCGCGGAGGAGGGGGCAAACTCCGTCAAACGCCTGCGCCAGGCGATGTTGAAAAATCTCGGCCACGCGAGCCCGATCTTCATCGGCTCGACCGCCGACCGCGCCGGGCGCGAGAAGCTGGTGCGCTGGATCGAGAGTGAGGTGATTTTCTCCGAGCCGCGCCGAGGCACGCTGCGGGAAATCGACGAGATTGCCCGCGGGGCCTTGCGGGAGATCGTGAACAAGCCGCGCGCGGAGCGGCAGGCGCTGGAGCGCAAGCGTGAGCAAGTGCGCGGGCTGAAGGCCGATCTCGCCGAGCGCGAGGAGCAGGCGGAGCGGCAGGTGGCCGGCGCGCTGTGGACGCTGGCCCAAAGTGCCGATGGTTTGCGCCAGCGCGGTGAGGCTTTGCTGCGCGCGCACATCGGGCCGCTGGATCTGCTGTGGAAGCGCGCCTTTTCGCCCGAGGCTGTCGCGCAGGAGATCGAGACCCAGGCGCGCGCGTCGCTGGCCGTGCAGTTGCATGATCAACTGGCCGTGCTCGAGGCCGATTTGCAGGCGAGCGCGGCGGAATATTTTCGGGAGAGCAGCGCGATCCTGCCGTCGGCGGCGGCAGCGAAAGCGCCGGAATTTCCCCGGGCCAGCCTCGAGGAGGTGCTGGTGGCGCTGGTGCCGTCGCTGGAGGTTTCCCGCGTAGTTATCGGGGAGTTCTCGAGCGGCGTGCGCACGCTGCAACTGCCCGTGTTTGCGGCGTTCGGTGCCGTCGCTGTGGCGGCCGGGGCAGCGCTCGGCGGGCATTTCTCTGGCATCCTTCTGGCGCTCGCCGGGGCGGTCGTGGTGTTCGTGTTGCTGCTCGCCTTTTTGCTGCGACAGAATGTGGTCGCCGCCTTTGGGCGCCACTTCACTGAAAATCGCGTGGCTCTCCTCGCAACCCTCGACCCGCATCTGCGCTCGGCGGTTGAGCATTTTTACGAGGGAATGGCGCCCATGCTCGATGTCTGCGCGGAGCAACTCGCCGGCGAAGGCCAGCGGAATGAACCGCTGCTCGCGCGGCTCCAGCAAATCGAGGAGACGTTTTCGCGGATTGAGGAGGGTCTGCGGACGGGATTGTCGCGAGGGGAGGAGACGTAGGAGATATGGGAAGCAGAGGAGGAATGGGAGGTATACGTCCTATTCTTCCCATGCCTCCGATACCTCCCATAGCATTACGCCTGATGTTCCGCCCCCTTTTCCATCTGGCCCTGTGCCTGGCCGCTGCGCTTTCCGTCGCGCGCGCTGGTGAGCCACATCCTTCGCTGCCGCCGCCGGTCATTCCCGATTGTCTGGGCGTGAATATCCACTTCACGGACCCCAAGCCGGGCGAGATGGAGATGCTGGCCGCCGCGGGCTTCAAGTGGGTGCGCATGGATTTCGGCTGGCAGGGGACGGAGCGCAAAAAGGGCGAATACGATTTCTCCGCTTACGACCGGTTGGTCGCGACCCTGGACAAGTTCAAGATTCGCGCGGTCTTCATTCTCGACTACGGCAACCCGCTCTACGCCGAACCCGGCGATGTGCCGCACTTCACCTCACGCGCTCACACTCCGGAATTCCGCGAAGCCTTCGGCAAATGGGCCGTCGCCGCCGTGCAGCACTTCAAGGGGCGCGGCTACCTGTGGGAAATGTGGAACGAGCCGAACGGCGGCTTTTGGAAATCACCCGACAAGACCGGCGACTACATCGCCCTCGCCAAGTCCACCGGCGAAGCCCTGCGCCAGGCCGGCTTGCTCGGAACGAAGGGCGAAGCCTTCATTGGCCCCGCCACCTCCACCATCGACCTCCCGTATCTCGAAGCCTGCTTTAAAGCCGGCCTGCTCGATTATTGGGATGCGGTGAGCGTACACCCCTACCGCCAGGGGGCCCCCGAAACCGTCGAGGAAGAATACCGCAGCGTCCGCCTGCTCATCCGCAAATACGCGCCGAAGGACAAAATCATCCCGATCATCAGCGGGGAGTGGGGCTATTCCGACGGTTGGAATTGCCGCACGGGCACTAGTGACATCGACAGACAATTCCTCGTCAACATCGCCAACGATATCCCGCTCAGTATTTGGTACGACTGGCGCGATGATGGCTTGGACCAGCAGAATCCCGAGCATCATTTTGGCATCGTCCAACACGAATCTGTGAAGGACGACAAATTGCCTTTGAAACCGAAGGATGCCTATACGGCGGTGAAAGTGCTTACCGAGGAGCTTGGCGGCTATCGCTTCAGCAAACGTCTCTTGGTAAATAATGAAAACGTGAATGAAGAGCCCAATGCGAGATTGCTGCTTTTCACCCGCGGAGCCACCGACCAGAAATTGGTTCTCTGGTCGACCGCGACTACAGACGAAGAAAATCGCTATGTGTTTCTGCCGGCCAGCCATGGGCTGTTCCATGTGGCGCACAGGAGTTCATTCCCGCCCCTTCACCGTGTGGCTGCGGGAGATAATGGGGTGCTGGTCAACCCGATTTCATGGGCCGTGAAGTATTTCACCCCGGAAAAGGCCAACGATTTTCTTCGCATCGCCGCAGCGAGTCCTAGGTTGCCGCTCGAATACGCATATCACTGGCCGGAATTTCTCGATTGGAAATCGGATCACGAAACCAGAGGCCTGTTGCAAGGGGTCCGGAACCCATTGAATCGGACTATCATATTGAACGCTGGCTTTAGCAGCAACCCCGGGGAGTCTTTGGAGGCCGGTGGCGAAAGCATCGCGCGTGATCAAGTCGGTACGGGAAGCCGCACGGTGCGCATGGCGAGGGATCGCCGCACGATTGAGGACTGGATCGACACGGGCAACGGGCAAAGGCTCCAACTTTCGCAAGAAACGACGTTGATTTGCACCAATCCTCTCGACCTTGAATTGCTGCCGCCAGGCGCCGATTCGCTCATCGTGCGTGTCCTCAATCCTTCTGGCGAATCTGCCACGCTAACCGTGTATGATTACCATTCGGAACCCCGGGTCGAAGTGCCGGTGATATTCGAAACTGGGCAAACGGAAAAGATCGCCCGTCTTCCGTTGAAGACGAAGTTCGGCACGCCTCGCAGGGTGGAACTCGCAATTCATCAAAAATATCCGCAGGAGGGTGTTGGTCTCGAAGACGTTTTTTATCGGGATTTCGGAAAATGGCTCCCGCTTCCCGCGCTATCGGCAACGAATCTGAAGGCGTTTGCCGATGGTGATGCAAAGAGCAACGCGACCTTTCACTTTTCGCCCGCAGAGATCTTATCGCCGGATACCCGTAGTGTAGCGGTAAGGCTGACCTACCAGTTCAGTAATGGATGGAAATTCATCCAAGCCAACGCAACTTTCCCTCCGATAGACCCATCAGGATTGGCGGACCAATGGTACAATGGATGGCCCAGCTATTTTGCCTTTTGGCTGCATGGAGATGGCAAGGGCTGCCAGGTACGCATTCGCTTTCAGGATGCCAGTGGGCAAACCTTTCAAGGCGACGGTCCCAAGATCGATTTTACCGGGTGGAGATTCGTGAAAATTCCCATGCAATCTACCGATGATAGGCCCTTGGCCCATTGGGGTGGAGTGAATGACGCCAAGATCCATTACCCCATCAAATGGGACTCGATCTTCCTCCTCGACAACGTCTCGCGCCAACCGGTCGAAGGGGAGATTTTCCTCAGCGCGCCGACGTTGATTTATTGATCCTTCGGCGCGGGTTTGGGCGTGGCTGGTGTGGGCGACGTGGGAGCCGGTGTTGCCGGTCGTGGACTCGCCGTGGGGGTGCTGGGCGCGGGAGTGGCGGGGGAAGGCGTGCTCGGGACGGGCGTCGTGGGGGTGGGTGTGGCCTTGGGTTTGGTGAGGTCTTCCCAAGTGAACAGGTTGCCCTTGTGGCCGCCGATTTCGTCGAGGAGTTTTTCGCAGCGGTCGCGCCAGTGGGCGAGGTTCGGGGTGTCGAATTTCTCGGCGGTGCCGGGGAAGACGAGGTAGGTGACTTTCAACTCGCTGATGGGGCGGTTCTCGGAGTTCGACTTCACGTTGACCTCCTTGCAGATGCGCAGGGAGGCTTCGCCGATGAGGTTGCCGGGGCCGACATCGCCGACGACGGCGGGATAGAGCGTCTTTAGGTAAGCGACGACGCAGTAGTCGCCCACGGCGGGCGCGAACGCTCCCTTGTTTTTGCCGAAGAGCGAGCCGGGCAGGACGATGAAGGGATCGTCCGCGCCGATGAGGAAACTGTATTTCTTGAGGTCGGAAATCTCGGTGCGCAGATCGGCGAGGGCGGTCTTCAAGTTCTCGCGCCGCGCGGCGGTGGGGTTGCCGTTGGCGAGCTCGGCTTCGTAGGTTTTGATCTTCGCCTCGCGGGGCGCGACGAAGGAACTGGGGTTGGTGGTCTTGCGCCCCCAGCGGTAGCTGGTGAATGGCTGGAAGGTGGGTGAGGCGCCGTCGACCTCGGGGACGCGGTCGGGATCGGAGCCATCGGTGTCGACATCCATGTCGGCCTGGATGAAGAGGGCGCGGCGGCTGGTCTTGGCGTGTTGAAGCTCGAGGATCGTCTCGCAATCGAAGAAATTGTGGCGCGTGAGGAGGTTGTCGAGGCGCATGAGGCTCGCCTGCAAGGCGGCGCATTTCAGCCGGTAGAGATTGTCGAAGCTGGGCGAAACCCTGGACGATTCCAGCAGGTCGGGGAGGCCGGGCAGGATCTCGGGGAGGGATTCGTTGAGGCGCTTGATCTCGTCGAGGTCGTGGTGCGGCTTGGGCACTTTCACCTTTACCGTCAGCTCCGCGGCGTAGCTGCCCAACTCGTTGCGATCGCGGGTGGCCGTGGTGCCGTGCTCGGTTTCGAGGGTCACGCGGTATTGCATGCCGTTGAACATCTTGCCGACGTCGAGCTTCTTATTCGGCACGTAGGGCGGCGGGGTCGGCGTCGGTCCTGCGGGCAGCGGAGTCGGCGTGGGCGTCGACGGGGGTGGCTCCGGCGGTTGCGGGCAGCCGGTGAGCACGAGCAGGCTCACGAGGCCCAGCCCGACAAACTGCGCGATGCGGGAGACCCTCACACCCAGCCGGCTATTTCTTCACGAACGCGGCGATGGTCAGCAGGACTCCGATGAGCCCGAGCCAGCCTTCGACGCCGGCCGGCCACCAGCCGCCACCCTTGAAGAACTTCGGCAGAAATTGTCCGGCGAGGGCGAGAGTGATGATGAGTCCGACGACGAGACCGGGGACCACTTTACCCATCTGCAACAAATAGCCGGCCACCAGAAGAAGGATGCCGCAGATGCTGCCCGCGATGAGCGAGGGGAGGCTGTTCTTGGTCATGAAACCCTGGATGCCGCCAGCAAGTGTGATGAGGCCGAAGAGGTAATAATAGAAACGGGTCGGGTCGAGCATGGGAATGAGATAAGGCAAATATCCTGCGGGGACAACTGATCAGAAAGGATGAAGGCGGAGGGATGAAGGATGAAAGGAGATTTCTTCCTCCTTCATTCCTCTCTTTCCGCGCGCCGCTGCGTAATGAACAGGCGCAGCAGGAAAATCGGGACGAGCGAGGTGACCGTCATGACGACGCACACCAGCCAGCCGGGGATGACGCGGGCACGATCGTGCTCGACTGCGCCCAACCCGGCGGCGACGACTTCCTCGGCCGGCACTTTGAAAAGCTCGGGGGCGGGCATGGCATCGTGCGACTGCTCGCGCTCGGCGATGCTGAAGAACTCGGTATTCACCGGGCCCGGACAGAGCGCGGTGACGGAGACGCCGGTGCCGCGCAGTTCCGCGCGCAACGCCTCGGAGAAGCTGGTGACGTAAGCTTTGCTCGCCGCGTAGACCGCCATCTTGGGCAGCGGCAACAGGCTGGCGATGGAACTGACGTTCAAGATCGCGCCCCGGCCGGCCCGAACCAGGTCCGGCAGGATCGCGTGGGTGAGCCGGGTCAGCGCCTTGATGTTCACATCGAGCATTGCATCCACGCGGGACCAGTCGCTGTCCTCGAAAAGGCCGTGATCGCCGAGGCCGGCGTTGTTGATCAGCAGGCTCACGCGTTCGCCGCTGGCGGCGAGGGCGGCGAGCAGGGCTTCGATCTGGACTTCATCGGCCACGTCGGCGGCGTGGCAGTGGATGGTGAGGCCGGGCCGATCCAATTCCTCCTTGATCGCTTCCAGCCGTTCCAGCCGCCGGGCGACGAGGATGAGGGAACTGGCGTGCGGCGCGAGCTGGCGCGCAAACTCCGCGCCGAGGCCCGAGGAGGCGCCCGTAATGAGTGCCGTGCAGCCGTGGAAGAAATTCATGCGCGGGAGTGGATGACGGAAACGTATCGTGTGGCAAGTGGCAAGTGGCCGGAGGGGAAGTGCGGAGTGCTCAGTATTCAGTGCTCAGTGGGGCGCTTTCGGCTTGTCATGGTAGCGGCGAGAGCGATCACACTGTGGGCATGACGGTCCTCAATCTCGCCGCGCAGGCGCCCTTCACCACCAAGGATGGCTCGACGATCCGGAGCATTCTCGACCGCACGAATGCCCCCGTGCAAAAGCAGAGCCTCGCCGAGGCGCAGGTGCCGGCGGGCGGGGCCACGCAGCGGCATTACCACAAGCTGGCGGAGGAGTTCTATTTCATTCTGGAGGGGAGCGGCGAGATGGAGATTGATGGAGAAATGCGGGACGTGGGGCCGGGCGATGCGATTCTGATTCCAGCGGGGGCGTGGCATACGATCACGGCGCGGGAGGGGTTGCGGTTTCTGTGCTGCTGCGCGCCGCCGTATGCGCATGAGGATACTTACTTCGAATAGGGGCCTATAGGACGAATGGGACCTATGGCTTCACCGCGGGCACCGGTTTATTGGCGCGCAGGATTTCTTCCTCGGGCGTGAGCTTTTGCGGCTTGCCGCTGAAGATGAGGCGGTTCGGCCTTTCGCCGATGGCCTGGGTGAGGGCCTTGGCCTGGGTAGTGACCACTTTTAGGTTCTGAAAGACGACGGCGAGTTCCTGCAGGCGGGCGTCGAGGTTCTTGTCGGTGTGGCCGATGAGCTGGTTGGCGGAATTGAGGGTTCCCTGGATTTTGACGAGAGACGCTTTCAACTCGATGAGGTCCGCTTTCACCGGGCCGTCGACGCCTTCGATGAGCTTGTCGAGACGCTTGATCGCGACGTCGGCGGACTCCGAGGTCGTCTTCAAGCCATCGAGCAGTTTCGTCGTGCGGGGCACGATCTCATTCACGCCGCCCTTGACGCTGTCGACGGCTTCGCCGGTCTTCGCCAGCAGCGGGCTCAGGTTGTGCAGCAAATCTTCCGCTGTCGCGAGGAGGCGGGGCAGGCCTTCGGTGAGTGGCCCGATGGCGTCGAACAACCCATCGAGGCCGCCGCCGGAATGACCCTGCAGGATCGAGCCATTGGCCAGCTTGGGCACGGACGGGGAGCCCGCCGAGAGGGCCACGAATTTCTCGCTGAGCATGGTTTCAGCGGAAAGCGAGGCGCGCACGTCGGAAGGCAGCGGCGGCACTTCCTTGAAGAGCGTGACCGTTACGCGGACGGCGTTGCGCTTCTGCTCCGCACTCTCCGCTGCTTCGCGCTCGGCGAAGGTCAGCAGGCGGATGGCGGTGACCGTGCCCGCCGAAGCGCCGGCGTAGCGCACTTCGGAATGCAGCTTGATGCCGGTGACATCCGGGTAATCGATCTCGACGGTGCGGTCCGACTTGCTGGCATGGCGGCCGGAGAGCGCGTAGGTCATGGCCACGAGCAGGAAGAGACTGCAGCCGATGACGGTCAGGGCGACAATGTAGTCGGAGAGGTTCTTTTTCATGCGGAGTAGCTGTTACGCGTGTGGCCGGGATGGCCGAGCAATCGCTCGACGTAATCCCCTTTCGAGAGTCGCAACGGCACGGGGCCATCGGGCTCGCCGTTGATGAATTGTTGCACTTCGCCGTGTGGATTGGCGCGCATTTCCGCCGGTGTGCCAAAGGCGATCACCTTCCCTTGGTTGGGCCCGGTGCCGAGCATGATCATCTTCGAGCCGATGCGAAACGCGCTGGTCATGTCGTGTGTCACCACCACGGCGGTGACGCCGAGCTTGCGGGTCATTTCTTGGGTGAGGATGTCGACGACGCTGGTCATGATCGGGTCGAGGCCGGCGGTCGGCTCGTCGCTGAAGAGCAACTCGGGATCCAGGGCCAGCGCCCGCGCGAGGCCCACGCGCTTTTTCATGCCGCCGCTGATCTCGGCAGGCTTGAGGTGCTCGAAGCCGGTGAGGCCGACCATCTCGAGCTTCATCTTCACCATGAGATCGACGATGCCTTCATCGAGCTTGCCGTGCTCGAGAATCGGCAGCGCGACATTCTCACCGACAGTCAACGACTGGAGCAGTGCGCCGCTTTGAAAAAGCACGCCGAAGCGCCGGCGAATGTGCGCGAGTTCCTTCTCCTCCATCTTCGTAATCTCCTCGCCGAAGAGCTTGATCGAACCACTGGTCGGCCGCATCGCGCCGATGATGTGCCGGAGCAGCGTCGACTTCCCGCAGCCCGAGCCGCCCATGATGATCATGGTGTCGCCTTTCATCACCTTGAAGGAGATGCCGTTGAGCACCTTGCGTCCGTGAAAATCGCGCACGAGGTCGGTCACCTCGATGATCGGCGTGGAATCGTTCGCGGCGTTCATGCGAAGAAAAACAACGCGGTCAGCGAGGCATTCGCGATGAGCATGATCAGCAGCGACCAGACGACCGAACTCGTCGTCGCCTGGCCCACGCCTTCGGCTCCGCCCTCGACTCCCAGGCCCATGTGGCAGGCGATGGTGATGATGAGCCAGGCAAAGACGAAGCTCTTCACGAGCCCGGAATAGAGGTCCCACACGTGGGCGCGGCTCACCGAGTGGAGGATGTAGGCGGAGGTATTGTAATCGAGCGCGAAGTGGCAGATCGACCACCCGCCGACCATGCCCACGTAATTACCGAAGACGGTGAGGACCGGCAGCATGACCAGCATGGCGAGAAAACGGGGGACGATCAGGAAGCGGATCGGATTGATCGCCATGACCTGGAGCGCCTCGATCTCCTCGGAAACCTTCATCGTGCCCAGTTCGGCGGTCACCGCCGAGCCGCTGCGCCCGATGACAATGACGGCGGTGAGGAGCGGCCCGAGTTCGCGCAGCAGCGAGAGGATCACCAGGTCCGGCACGAACGCCGAGGCGCCCATCTTCTTGAGCTGCCCGGCGGCCTGCATGGCGAGGGTGAGGCCGATGCTAAAAGACGTGAGCGAGGCCATCGGCACCGCACGCACGCCGATGAGCACCATCTGGTGAAAGACCTCGCCGAGTTTGAAAGGCTGCCCCCGAAATGGCGCGAAAAGCGTCCAGTAAAGAATCCGGGCGTTTAACGCGAAGTACTCTTTCACACCGGTTTAGGCGAGCAACGCGGTCCGCGCTTCATCGAGCGTGGGGAAGATCGGGAAAAACTCGGTGAGCCGCACGAGATCGAAAATGGTGCGGACGCGCTCGCTGACATGGGCCAGACCAAACTTGCCGCCGTACGGTTGCGCGAGGCGGACGTATTCGATCAGCGTGGCGAGGCCCGACGAATCCACGTAGTTCACGCCCTGGAAATCGAGCAAGAGCGCCGGCACCTTCTTTTTCGCGTAAGCGTGCAGGATCGCGCGCAGATCGGGCGAGCAAGCGAGATCGATCTCGCCCTCGATGACGAGAGTCGCCACGCCTTGATCGGAATGCTCGCGGGTTTGCATGTGGGGCTGAACGCTTAAACGGAAGAATCCAGATTAGGAACCACGAAATGTACCTTGAGAGCCGCAGAGGTCAGGCCGCGATCGGTGGCGACGTTAGACCGCAGCCGCTTCCGCGACGGGCGTGGGATCAACCCACTTGCCGTGTTCGCGGATCAGGTCTTGCAGGCGTTCGACCGCTTCGCCTTCGGGGATGTTGAACTTCACCGGCTTTTTGCCGACGTAGAGATTCACCTTGCCGGGGGCGCCGCCCACGTAGCCAAAATCCGCATCGGCCATTTCGCCGGGGCCGTTCACGATGCAGCCCATGATGGCGATTTTCACGCCCTTGAGGTGCAGGGTGGCAGCCTTGATGCGGGCCGTCGTGGTCTGGAGGTTGAAGAGCGTGCGCCCGCAGCTCGGGCAGGCGACGTAATCGGTCTTGAAAATGCGGGAGCCAGCGGCTTGCAGGATATTGTAAGCGAGACGCAGGGACTGGCCGGGGGCGTGTTCTCCCTGCACTAGCACGGCGTCGCCGATGCCGTCGCAGAGCAGTGAGCCGATGCGTTTCGCGGCGGTGAGCAGCGTGCCGAGAAAGGGCGCATTCGGATCGGCGCTCGGCGAGAGCGTGTCCTTCAACAAAATGGGGTGCCGCTCATCGAGTCGGGCGGCGAGGAGGCGGTAAGCGGCGATGACGGGGAGGTCGAGGCCATCGGCGACGGTCACGACCACCGGTTCCGAGGAGCCATTCACTTTCGCTACCGCGGAGGCATCGCGCGGATCGAGCGCCACGACCCCGGATTTCTCGACGACGATCTCCGGCTTGTAGTCGCCGAGCCGGTCGAGCTTGTGGGCGAGCGCGTCCCATTTTTCCTGCGAGGTGAATACGCGCATCGTCTCCTCGCCGCCGAGGGCGACGCCGTTGATCTCCACACGCGTCGTCTCGCGGCGGTGGTACGAAAACGGATCGTAGGAAAGTGCGACATCGCGGTCGGGAAACTCCGCGCCGTCACTGGCGGTGCGCGCATTGAAAGGCGCGACGAGCGCCTGCGCGACGGGGATTTCGTGCACGCTGTCCTCGGTGAGTGAAACGCGAATGGTGTCGCCAATGCCATCGTTGAGCAACGAGCCGATGCCGATGGCGGACTTGATGCGGCCGTCCTCGCCGTCGCCGGCTTCCGTCACGCCAAGATGGATCGGGTAATTCCAATCCGCGCCTTCCTGGTACAAGCGCGCGACGAGCAGCCGGTAAGCCTCGATCATCACCTTCGGGTTACTCGACTTCATCGAGAAAACAAAATCGTGATAGTCCAGCTCGCGGGCGATGCGGGCGAACTCCAGCGCGCTCTCCACCATGCCGAGCGGGGAATCGCCGTAGCGATTCATGATGCGATCGCTCAGCGACCCGTGATTGGTGCCGATCCGCATGGCGCGGCCGTGCTCCTTGGAAAACTTCACCAGCGGACTGAACCGCTCGCGAATCCGCTCCAGTTCGGCAGCGTACTCGCCATCGGTGTATTCCTTGATCGCGAATTTCTTCGAGTCCGCGTAGTTGCCCGGATTCACGCGCACCTTCTCCACCCACTTCGCGGCTTCCATCGCCGCGTCGGGCTTGAAATGGATGTCCGCCACGATCGGCACGTCGCACCCCTGCGCGCGCAGACCGGCCACGATGTGCTGCAAATTGGCCGCGTCCTTCACCGTGGGCGCCGTGATGCGCACGATCTCGCAACCCACCGCCGCCAGATCGAGCGTCTGCTGGATCGAGGCCGCGGTATCCATCGTGTCGCAAGTGATCATCGACTGCACGCGGATGGGATTGCTTCCGCCCACGCCGACGCCACCCACCCGCACCTCGCGGGTCGCGCGGCGGTGGTAGCGGTAGGGGTCGGGGCAATAGGGATGAACGGGCGACTCACTCATGAGGAGAGGAACTGTTACTCAAAGACGCGTCTCCCGCCAAGGAATCTGCGTTCCAAGGCGCGCCCTACTTGGCCGCTTCCTCGCTGACCTTCTGGAAATGCAGCGTCGGGCGCTTGCCGCCCATGAAGGGTAGGTCCTGCACATCGAAGAACATGATGAAGAGCATGAAGCCGATGATGGCCAGGGCGCAGGTCGTCTGGACGTACTCGAGGATACGCACGTTCATCGGCTTGCGGCGCACCGCTTCGATGATGGCCAGGGTGATGTGGCCGCCATCGAGCACGGGGATCGGCAGCATGTTGAGCAGCGCGAGGTTCACGTTGAGTACCACGCTGAACCAGATCGCCATGCGCAGGCCCTCGGGGCTGGAGAGCATGTGGTAGTAGGCGTTCATCATCATCACCGGGCCGCCCATGTGCTGGACGCTCACGCTGGATTTGCGCGACAGCACCGCGTCGAGCGTATTGACGATCGCCATGCCGCTCTGGCGCAACTGCTCCACGGGGCCGGGATAGACCAGCTTTGAAATGCCCATGCCTTCGAAGGCCAGCCCATCGGTGCCCCCGGGCATGATTCCGATCTTCCCCTGCTTCTCCATTTCGGGCGGCAACCCGATGGGAACCTGCGGAGTCACTTTGAGATCGAGCACTTTGTCCGCCCGCTGTATGTGGAAGGTTACCGCGACGCCGGCATGGCTCCCGACGTAGTCGATCAATTGCGTGATGAAATTGGTCTTCTGGTCGTCGATGCCGAGCACCACGTCGCCCGGCTGCAAGCCGGCGGTGCTGGCCGGGCTGTCCTTCTCGACGCTGGAGATCTTCACCCCTTTGGGATCGAAGGGCACTTCGATCGTGGCGCCGGCGCGTTGCACCGTGAGTTGATAAGGCCCCACCGGATGCGCCTTGGAGTATTCGAAGAGGCCATCCGGATTGTAGAGCTTCTGGCCGCCGATCGCCGTGATGATGTCGCCTTTTTGCAGTTTTGCCTCGGCGCCCGCCGTGCCGGGCGTCACTTCGGCCACCACGGAACTCATCGCCGGGACGATGCCGATGACGCGCAGGTTCTTGCGGTTATACCAGTTGGCCTTCTCCGGGACGCGCGGGGTCACCCACAGCGGCTTGGTTTCCGTGGCGCCGTTGGCGTCGCGCTCGACCACCACTTCGATCTTGTCGCCTTCGCTGCGCACCACGCTCCATTGGATGCTGTCGCCGGACATGCCCGAGTAGCGGGTCACCTTGTGCCCATCCACGCTGAGAATCTTGTCGCCCACCTTCAAGCCGGCTTCTTCCGCCGGGGATTTTTCCTGGACGTAGCCGACCACCGTCGTGCTTTCGGCTTCGCTCAAGGGCCGGCCGATATTCCAGATGACGAGCGCAAAGACCACCGCCAGCAGGAAGCTGAAGAGCGGCCCGGCAAAGGCGACGATGATCTTGTCCAGTGCCGAGATGGGCGGGAGCAACTCGCGCGGGGTCTCCACCTTGCCTTCCATCACTTCCATGGGGGCGAGCTGGGGCAGGGCCACGAAGCCGCCCGCGGGGATCGACCCGAGGCTGTATTCCACCCCGTTGATCGTCTTTTTCCAGAGTGGCTTGCCAAACCAGATGCCGAATTTTTCGACCACCAGCCCCCGCCAGCGCGCCGCGAGGAAATGCCCCAGCTCGTGCACGATGATCATCAGGTTAAAAATGACCAGCACCTCGAGGATGATGAGGATGACTTTGAGGATATGGAGGATCATAGAGGAAAATAAACCACGGGCGACAGAGGGGACACGTCGGCTGGACTGATGTTCAATCGGCGGTCACTTCGGCTATCCGTGGTCAAAAAAGAAGCTCGGTCGCGCGGGTGCGCGCCCAGGAATCCGCCGCCAAGATAGCATCGAGCCCCGCGCCTGCAATGGAACGGTGCTGCCGCATCACTTGTTCTACAGTCTGCCAGATGGCGGGGAAGGCGCAGCTTTTGCGCAGAAAGGCGGCCACGGCGACCTCATTGGCGGCATTGAGCACGGCGGGCAGGGTGCCGCCGGTCTCCCCGGCCTCGCGGGCCAGGTTGAGCGCCGGGAAATCGTTCACCCGGGCCGCTTCGAACTCCAGCTTGGCCAGCTTGGCGAAATCGAGGGGCGGCAGGGAATTGGGCACGCGCTCCGGCCAGGTGACGGCATACTGGATGGGAAAACACATGTCCGTGACCGAGAGCTGGGCGAGCACCGAGCTGTCGATGAACTCCACCATGGAATGCACGATCGACTGCGGATGCACGATGACCTCCACGCGCGCCATCTCCACGTCGAAGAGCCAGCGGGCCTCGATCATTTCGAGGCCCTTGTTGAAGAGCGTCGCGGAATCGACCGTGATCTTCGCGCCCATGTTCCAGGTCGGGTGCTTGAGCGCCTGCTCCGGCGTGACGCCCGCGAGACTGGCCACCGGCCATTTGCGAAAGGGGCCGCCGCTAGCGGTGAGAATCAGGCGGCGCACCTCCGTGGAGCTGCGGCCTTCGAGGCATTGGAAGATGGCGTTGTGCTCGCTGTCGACCGGCAGGACTTTCACGCCCTTGCGCTTGGCCGCGCCCATGACCGCTTCGCCGGCCATGACGAGGATCTCCTTGCTGGCCACCGCGATGTCCTTGCCCGCTTCGATGGCGGCCAGGGCCGGTTTCAGCCCGCCCGTGCCCACGATGGCGATGAGGACGAGATCCGCTTCCGGCATCGTCGCCAGTTCCACCAGCCGGTCGACCCCTTCCGGGCCGGAGGACATGGCGAGCTTCGCGCCGGGAAACTCCTTCCCCGCCTCGCGCAGCTTTTCCTCGCTGGAATGCGCCGACATGCCGACGATCTCCATGCGATCCGGGATGTCGCGCGCCACTTTGCGCGCGCTCACACCGATCGAGCCCGTGGCCCCGAGAATGACAACGCGGCGTTTTCTCATGATACGTCGAGGACGAAGCGCAGGTAGAAAAAGAGCAGGGGCGCGGTGAAGAGGATCGAGTCGATGAGATCCAGCGCGCCGCCGATCCCGGGCAGCAGATGGCCCGAATCCTTCACGTCGCAACTGCGCTTGATGATCGATTCCGCGAGGTCGCCGATGATCGCCGCCAGGCCGAGCACGAGGCCCAGGATCACGGCGTCCTTTTGATGAAAATAGGAAAGCTGCCTGGGCATCAGCGCGACCATGCCACAGGCCCCGCCGACCGAGAACGCCAGCGCGCCGAAGAATCCCTCCCACGTTTTCTTGGGCGAGATGTGTGGCACCATGAGATGCTTGCCGATGAGCGAGCCGGTGAGATAGGCGCCCATGTCGCTGAATTTCGTCACGAGAATGAGAAAAAGCACATACAAATGCCCGGTGACATGTCCGGTGTCGTCGCGGGGCAGCACGTAGACGATCTTCGTCACGAAGCCGAACATCCAGATGACGTAAAACAATCCGAACAGCGTGTAGGCCATTGTCTCCAGCGGAGAAATGTCGCGCGTGTGCTGAAACATTTGCCGGGCAAAAACCACCAGCAAGAAGAAGAGCAACGTGGCCACCTCGAAGTCGTAGGAGTGCACCGGTCCCACGTGGCTGAAGTAGTAAAAGCTGCCCACCATGAAAACGAACCCGCAGATCAGCCCGATGATCTTGAAGTTCGGCAACTTCTTGTGGTCGAGCATCGTGTAGTACTCCCACAGCCCCAGCATCGCCAGGGTGCCGATCAGGAAATGGAACCCGAGCTCATGGCCGGAAAGGATGATCCAGAGAGCGACCGACCAAAGCACCACCGTCGAGCCGAAGCGGCGAAGAAAAACGAGGCGATTGGGCGTCATGCAATACGGCACGGACAGCGTGCCGGGCGGGGAGAATCGACAGCCGCCCGCTGCTTGGCAAGCTCACTCTGAAACGAGGCGGTTTTTCTGAGCTGAAGTGGGGGAGCCGGGCTGGCGTGCGGGAGTGGCTTTCGGCCCAGAAGGGGACGTGGCGGCGGTCGTAGGCTTCAGGATCTGCCACCACTTGCGTGGCTCCGGCGTCGCTGCGGGCGCCGGGGTGGCGGCGGTCTTTGGCTTGTCCCTGGCTTCGGGTGGCGTCGTTTCCGGCGGGTTGCCGTGCACCCGCACGGGGGTGCCCACTTCGGCGATACTGTAAAAGAGCTCAGCCTTCACATCGGGCATGCGGACGCAGCCATGCGAGGCGGGATAACCCGGCAGGTAGCCCGAGTGCATCCCGGTCGCTCCGTCGAACCGCAGGAAATGTTTCATCGGCGCCTGCACGAACTTCGCCCCCTTCGGCACCCGCATGTCGGAATCTGCATCCCGCACGACGGTTTTTCCGTCGCCGTCCACGATCTTTCCGTAGAGCGAAGAGAGGTGATTCTCGTCCTTTTCCAGCACTGCAAATTCGCCCGTCGGCGTGCGATGCCCTGGACGCCCGGTCGAGATCGGCGATTCATAAACGATCTTCCCATCCTGCAGGAGGAACGCCTTTTGCGCCGCGAGATCGATGTCGATGGCCAGCGGCTCCACCGCCCGGGCCGCGAGGCAAAATGTAAAAAAGAGAACGGCGATCGGGCGCACGAGGTGCCAATAGAGCAGAGTGCGGGCCGAAAGTCACGGCAGTGTCCTAATTTGAAATCGTGGGACGTGACGATTGGTGCGGTTTATGCGAAATAGTGGCGGCTATGGAAGAGGAACTCACGCCCAGACAACGCGTAAATCACGCGAAATGGAAGATCGCTGGATACGGAGCCACCATTATCGGACGAATTTTGGTAATTGCGGGATTGATTTTCGTAATCATCGAAATCGGAAAAATGTTCGGAGGCGACAGGTTTTCAAACTAGCGCACCACCCCCTAATTCGGATTTCTTACACTGGGTTAGTGATGGCCAGCGTTCGTCACGAATGGAATACACCCGGGCGCTCCGAAGGTGATTGCCCAAAATACCATCCGGACGAAGGGGTGAATCAGGAAAGCAGGAAAGCAGGAAAACGGAATCTTCCCTTCCTGCTTTCCTGTTTTCCTCATTCTCCATCTCTTTTCCCCGTAATCCTGATCTGACTTTGTAGAAGAGGCATCCACGTCTCCACACGAGTGACAAATAGGGAACGAGTCGCCAACATTGTGCCATGCCCGCACCCCTTCCCACTGGCGTCACGCTGATCGACCACCCCCTGGTGCAGGTGAAGCTCACCCAATTGCGCGACGTGCGTACGGAGTCGAGTGGCTTCCGCGCCCGCCTCAACGAGCTGGCGACGCTGGTGGTCTTCGAGGCGACCCGCTCGCTGGCCACGCGACCCGAGCGTATCGAGACCCCCTTGGCTCCCTGCGACGGTCACGCCCTGGCCCGCCCGGTGATCGTCGCGCCCATTCTGCGCGCCGGCCTTGGTCTGGTGGAAGGCATGCTCGATCTCCTGCCGGATGTCAGCGTCGCGCACATCGGCATGTTTCGAAACGAAATCACCCGCCGCCCCGAGAGCTACTATTTCAAGGCGCCGTCGCACCTTGCCGAGGCCGATGTCATCCTCGTTGATCCCATGCTGGCCACCGGTTTCAGTGCCACCGGCGCGGTCACCCAGCTCAAGGAGGCCGGGGCCACCTCCATCCGCTTCGTCTGCCTGGTGAGCTGTCCCGAGGGCCTGGCCCAATTGCGCGGCGCGCATCCCGACGTCGAGATCTTCACCGCCGCGGTCGATCCCGGGTTGGATGAAAGGGCCTACATCGTCCCTGGCGTTGGTGATGCGGGGGATCGCTACTTCGGCACCGCGGGCTGATCAGATTGACGTTCGCAACAGATGGCGCTCTGGAGGGCACCGCGCCGTCGGTGCTGGGGAGAACCTCCCGCTCCGGAAGCGACGGAGCGATTCCCTCCAGTTCCGATTCGACCATTTAACTGGGAATGCGTCGCTACTTCGGAATCGGGGGTGAATTCGCGGGAGGAGGCGCCGCCGCGGGCTGCGGCGTCCGCGCCTTCGCGTAGTAGTCGCGCAGCCCGGCCACCACCGCATCCGCATACTCGCGAAAAAGGCTCGGCCGCAGCTCCCCGCCGATCATCTGCTCGCCTTCGTAGTCGCCCGCCTGCACGCGTTCCCAGATGACTTCGCTGTTCATCACGTAGGGCTCCAGAAAGACGACCGGCGCGTGGTAGAGCCGATTGGCGAGGAGGTTGCGCGCCCAGATGTAGGGGTTGTCCGCCGCGCGCACGGCGTTGCCCGTGGTGTAGCTGTAAGGAGGCAGCTTCGTGGCCGCGGCGAGGCTGTTGGCCACGCTCTCGGAGGCGGCGAGTTCCTCGGGAAACGCGTTGCTGAGCAGCTTCTCCAACATCTCCAGTCGCTGGTCGTCGAAATGCAATTCGCCTGCCGAATAGCATCCATTGACGATGACATGCAGATGATTGTGCGGCACGAATTCCGGGCGCGCCGGATCGCCCCAGCCTTCGGCGTTGAAGTGCAGGCAGACCACCAGATCGGGCTGGAGCTGCGCATTGACCAGCGCCGCGCGCTGCCGGATTTCGCTGATCCGATAGAAGAGCAATTCGCTCTGCGCCTGCACCGTGCTGCCGCGTCCCGGGTCGTTCATTCCGTCATAATTTTCCCGTGGCGACGTAACGCCCTCGAGCGCCAATTCCGCGCGCGCCGCATCCCGCAGAGTCTCCGGCCGCTCCTTGGTCACCGGTTCTGCCGAGGCGCGTACCAGCGACACCTGCGCCCCGAGCGCCTGGAGCTTCGGCACGATCATCTTCGCCACCCGTAACGCCATGTCGCCTTCCGTGACCGGGCGCGATTCGCCGATCTGAAAATAGCGCTCCTCCATTTTCGCCCAAGCGCCGCCGAGGTGGCCCGGATCGAGGGAAATCTTCAATCCGGCCAGTGGCTGCCCGTCCGGCGCGGCGCCCAATTGCGCGGGGGTCCGCCAGTAGCGCGGCGCCGCTTTTACCGCCGCCGCATCTTTCGCGAAACGGAGTCGCATTTCGCTCGGCGGGGTCAGTGTCATCTTGACGACCGCGGCATCGGCCTCGACGTCGATCACTCCCTTGGCTGCCCCGGCGGGCGCATAGACGCGATCGAGCAGCCGCACGAAATCATCGTGGGTCATGCTCTCCTGAAAGGCCTCGAGCTGGGACCAATCCGGAGGTGGGGCTAGGGCACTCAGTCGCTGGGCCTCCGCTGGCCAGGCCGCACAGAGCAACGCGAAGACGAAAAGGGGGCGAAGAAAAATCACGCCGCATCCTCTCACATGCCGCTTCGCCGTGCGATGCTGTATCGGTTTAAACGCAGAGGCGCGGAGTCGTGGAGGAAGGGGAAAGGAGATGGATAGAGGAGGGGAGTTTTGACCCTCTCCCTGCTTTTCCCTCTGCGTCTCCGCGTCTCTGCGTCTCTGCGTTTAAATCATTCACC
>NZ_JBDUCX010000052.1:0-32404 GCF_040003245.1 Chthoniobacter sp. | reverse complement strand
ACGGCATCGACAAATGCCGCGCCCGCCTCCATCAGGACATCGAAGGTCTCGGCCCCAAGGACGCCCTCACCGATCTCGCCCTCCAGTTCTGGATTCCTACCCGTGAAGGCGGCGTGGAGAAGACTCCCAAGTACGGCGTCGTCCCCGATGCCACTGTCATCGAATTCCGCGACTGGGCGCATCAACACGGCATTCGCGCCCTGCTCTGCGTCTACAACAGCGTCGACGCCTGGGACTGGACCCTCGCCCAGGCCGGCTTCGCCGATCACCCCGCCGAATTCATCCGCGCCCTCGTCGCCGAAATGGAGCGCCTCGGCCTCGACGGCATCGACATCGACCTTGAAGGAGATGGCGGCACCAATTTCGATACCTCGCGAGAGCCCTACGCCGCCTTCATTCGCGACCTCTCCACGCGCCTGCACGCCCTCCACAAACGGCTCACGCTCGACACCTTCGCCTACAAATGGGGCGCCCCGAACCAGTTCTGGTGGGCCGACCTCTTCCCGCACGTCGACGGCCTGAACAGCATGGGCTACCAGCACATCGGCGCCAACGCCCCCGAATGGCGCGCCTACGCCGCCCAAAAAGCCGCCGCCGGTCCCAATGCGGCCAAGCTCCTCCTCGGCGTCCCCGGCCACAAGCCCGACTGGCTCGGCAACACCATCGCCGAACACCTCGACTGGATCGCCCACGACAACGAAGTCGGCCTCACCATCTGGGACGCCCGCTTCAGCGACCCCTACTGGCAAACCCCCGCCGCCTGGCAAACCCTCACCAAAATCCGCCGCGGCCGGTGAGCAACTACCAAAATCGTCACCGGATCGAAATTCGCAAGCAGACGCCGGAGGCGTCAAAGAGATTAGCCCCGGGTCGAGCGAGTCCCCGAGCGACCACCGGAGGTATCGTTCAAAAACAGCGCAGCTCCAACCGTCCCGGCCTCTGGCCGCATCCTCCCTCGATCCGCATAAGAGATGCGGCGGGCGCCGGGACGGTTGGATTGCCCGAGGGGGGATAGGTACCCCGGGTGGTCGCTCGAAGACTCGCTCGACCCGGGGTTACTTTTCTGTGGTCCTTTCGGGACATTGCCATCCAGCGTAAAACCGCCGGGCAACGCCTGACACAAAGCACGTCATTTCGGTTTGTGAAACAAGATAACGTCGCCGCGAATCGTCAAGGCGGCGTTGGACAGCCCAGCGTAGAAATGAAGGATCTCGACGAGTGGCACGTTGGACAGTGGGATCTCGAGCCGCGCCTCGGATGGATCGGACTTCAACCGTTCGGGAGGGTCGGTTCCGGGAATGATCGGCGGTGGCTCCGTTTTCGGCTTGGGGTCGTTCGCGGTGGGCAGCAAATCGACGGAGATAAAAACCGGAAGCTCGTCGCCATATTTCGCTTTATAGCGAACGGCCAATTCGGAAAGGGCACCGGCCAGGGTCCGCTCCTTCGGAGTGACCACATCGAGAGTCCGCTTCTACAGAAGGATCTCCAACGACTCGCCGCCCAACACCGGCATCCCCACCAAGAAAAGCAGCACGAAAAGGAAGGACCAGTTTTTCCGCCAAAACCTCGGACCTTGCTTTCGCCTGGAACCATCAAGCTCTCCGGACACGGCAGAAAAATCGGCACCCATGCCGTTGAGTTTGCCCAGCCAAAGCACCGCCGCCAAATCCAAACTGCTCGATGCGGTTCACCGACACATTCGGAGGCAGGAACGGGGAATTGTAGAAAGGTGGCGGTAGTCCAAGCGAGACTACGGAGTCCATTTCCATTTGACATCGCATATATGAGCGCTCAATGTCGACTTATATGGATGATATTTCGCTTAACTATGGGCGCGACGTGCGTTCGGGAGTTCTAGTGTTTCCAGCGCTGGCTCCGACCGCCGTTTACAGAGACATTCGACCAGTTCCGACTAGTTCCGACCCGCCCAGATGCCTCTGCCTCCAGAGTCACTCCCTCCTTGGGGTCTCAGCGTCGTGATGGTTCCCCATACGCGTGTTTTCCAACTGCGTTTCGCCAGCGGTTTACTCTGGAGTTTCGGCGAGTTCCGACCAGTTCCGACCTTTGAATAATCACCGCCAAACCGGCAAAATCACGCCGCTGATAGAGGCATCGCTCCGCGATATCGGGGCGAGCCGCCCCGACCCTTCTCCGCCGTTTACTCTGATGATCGCACCCAATCGCATCGATCCAAATGTTCGCGCTTCCGGCCTATTTTCTCTCTGCGTCTCGGCGTCTCGGCGGTGCAAAGACCTCCGTCCTGACCAAAAATGCGCTCCCGGTTTTACTCTGGAATCGCACCGAATCGCACCCATCCCCTTTTGTGCCCTTTGTGCCTCTTCGTGGCCACTCCCTCTTCCTTTAGGCTGACTTCCTTCTCCTTGCCACCCTCACACCGGCAGCTTCAGCACCCGCTTCGCATTCTCGAAGAGGATCTTCCGTTCCGCCGCCTTGTCCGGTGCGAGGCGGCGGATCGTGGCCAACATTTGCGAGCCGCTGCACTTTGCGCCCGCGCCCACCGAGTCGCTGCAATCGCTGCCGTACATCAGCTTGTCCTGGTGCCGGGCGAAAAAGCCGCGCGCATGATCCTCGTCGCGCAACATGGCGTTCAGGCCGGAACCGGCGCTCATGTCGCCGAACATGTTCGGGTAATCGCTGAGCAACCGGTCGGTGATGCCTCCCGGCGTCACCGGCCCTTTCGGATACAGCACCGCTTGGTCGGCCTTCGCATCGATGTTCGCCCACCACGTCTGCGCATGGCCGATGAAGTTCACCTTCGGAAATTTCTCGAGGATGGTGTGGAAGCGCTCGAAGCTCGTGTTGTAACGGCCAAACTGAAAATGCAGCAGCACCGGCACGCCAAATTCCGCGGCGATCTCCGCCACCATCGCCACGGCGCGCGAGTCGGCATCGACCATGAATTTCTGCTCCCCGATGCCATGCGCCCCCGCCTTCAGCCCCGCCACAATCACCTCCCGCGCATCGCTCAGGTAGGGCACTTCATTGGCAAAAAAGAAATACTCCTTGGGATGCAACCGCGCCACTTCCTGCACCCGATCGTTGCCACTCGCCCCCGCTTCGAGTTGGTAAAAGCGCCCCGCCGGCAGCAGCACCGTATGCGTCACCCCCATCGTGGTCTGGTGCGCAAGCATCTGCTCATCGGTGCGACCCGAGTAGTCGGTATGCTGATGGATATCGATGACCGGCTCGGCTTCGGCGGCAAAGCCTCCGCTCAATGTCGCCGCAGCAGCAGCGGCCGAGGTGAAGAGAAAGTTCCGGCGGGAGATAGGGCGCATTGGAGGGAAAGGTGCGGTGTGGAAAAAGCAGCCGTCATGCTGAGCTTGCGAAGCACCTCTGATTTCTGCCTTGGCATCATGCGTCACGAATTCCCACTACCAGCCGGCCACGGCGGCCGTACGGCAGAGGAAAGGCAGAGATCAGAGGTCCTTCGACTTCGCTCAGGATGACAATATTGGAATCGGCGAAGTTGTTAAATAAATAACAACAAAGCATCTTTCCGCCACGAGGTTTATTTGGCAGTAAATATCCGCTTATGCGCTTTCACCCCCTCTGGCTGTCGCTGCTCCTCCCATCGTGCGCCCTTCTCGCCGCGGAACTCGTCGTCCAGCCCGGCGATCTCCCCCGCATCCCCGCCACCCCACCGGAAAAAGCCGCGGCCACCTTCACCGTCCGCCCCGGTTTTCACGTCGAGCTCATGTCCGCCGAGCCCACCATCGTCAGCCCGGTGGCGATGGCCTTCGACGAAAACGGCAGGCTCTACGTCGTCGAGATGATCGACTACTCCGAGCGCCGCGAAGAAAAGCTCAGCCGCATCAAGCTCCTCGAGAGCACCAAGGGCGACGGCCATTACGACAAGTCCACCATCTTCGCCGACAACCTGCCCTGGGCCACCGCGATCACCTGCTGGGATGGCGGCGTCTTCGTCCTCGCCTCGCCCGACTTGATCTATTTCAAGGACACCAAGGGCGATGGCCACGCGGACGTCCACGCGCTCGTCGCCAGCGGCTTCGGCAATCTCGTGGAAAAGCTCAACGTCCAGGCGCTCCCCAACTATCTGCAATGGGGCCCCGACCAGCGCATCCACGGCGCGCTCGGCGGGAATGGGAGCCGTATCGCGAGCTTCGCCCACAAGAGCGATCCGCCGCTCGAACTACGCGGCCGCGATTACTCCTTCGACCCGCGCGACCTGCATCTCCGCGCCGAGATCGGCGGCGGGCAGTGGGGCATGAGCTTCGACAACGCCGGGCGCAAATTCATCTGCAACAACAGCCGCCATATCGTGCAACTGCTCTACGGCCTCAACGCCCTGCGCCCCGGCGTGACCCTGCCCCCCGCCGCGGTGGATATCGCGGTCGATGGGCCGCAGGCCGAGGTCTTCCGCACCAGTCCTGATGAGCCCTGGCGGGTCATCCGCACGGCGTGGCGGGTGAGTGGCGCGTCGAAGGGCATGGTGGAAGGCGGCGGCCGGCCGAGCGGCTATTTCACCGGCGCGGCGGGCATCACGATCTATCGCGGCGATGCCTTCCCGGCGGAAAATCTGGGCGACGCTTTCATCGCCGATTGCGGCAGTAATCTCATCCATCGCAAGAAACTGACCGGCGAAGTGCTCCTCACCGCCGAACGCGCCGCCGATGAAAAGAAGAGCGAATTCGCCGCCAGCCGCGACAACTGGTGCCGCCCCGTCTTCTTCACCAACGCACCCGATGGCTGCCTGTGGTTTTGCGACATGTATCGCGAAGTCATCGAGCATCCGTGGTCGTTGCCCGAGCCCCTCAAGTCGCATCTCGATCTCAATTCCGGCAACGACCGCGGCCGGATCTGGCGTCTGGTGCCTGATGGGGCGAATCCGCGCCCGCTGCCCAAGCTCGGCAATCTCCCGAGCAAGGAACTCGTCGCCCTGCTCGCTCACCCCAATGGCTGGCACCGCGACACCGCCGCGCGCCTGCTGCACCAGCGGCAGGATCATTCGGTGATGCCCGATCTGTCCGATCTCGCCACGAGTTCTCCCTCGCCGCTGGGCCGCCTCACCGCGCTGCGGGTCCTCGCCGGCTATGGCGAAATCTCCGACGCGTTGCTCGCCAAGGCCTTGGTGGACAAGGACGCCCAGGTGCGCGTGCAGGCCATCCACACCACCAACACACGCTACGCCGACGCAGCCGTGCCGGCCAATGTCGATGCCGCTTTGCACACCCTCGGCAAGGACGATTCCGGCTTCGTCCGCTACGAACTCGCGTGGGCCCTTGGCTCCCTGCGCGTGCAGGACAAGCCCGGGCTCATCCTGCAGCTCGCCCAGCGCGATGCCACGGATTCCTGGGCTCGCACCGCCTTGCTTGCCTCCACCGGCGATCAGGCCGGCGAGCTCTTCCAGGCCAGCGTCCGCCCCGGCAGCACGAAGATCGATCCCGCATTTTCCCGTGAACTGGCGCGCGCCATCGGCGCTCATCATCAACCCGCCGAGGTGGATGCCGTCATCACCCACGCCATCAGCACGACGGAACCGGCGGATTGGCTGGCGCCGCTCGCCGAGGGCCTCGCGCGCGGCGGCTCGTCGCTCATGAAAGCCGACACCGGCAAAAAGCTTCAGCCCCTCATCGCGAAGGCGACCGATCACCTCCACCGCAATGCCGACATTCATCCGAATGATTTCACCATTCTCGGCGTCACCGGCTCCGCGGATTCCGCCAGCATCATCGCGGCCTCGCTCGGTAATCGTCTGCCCATCTCGCTGGCCACGCCCGCCCTGGAGGCACTCGCTCGTTTGAATCCGCCCACCCTCGGCAAAATCTTCACCGAGACGTGGCCGGCGATTCCGGCCGAAGCGCGCCCCGCTGCACTGCGCCTCTGGCGCACGCGTCCGCTGCAAGTGCCAGCGCTGCTGGATGCCGCCGCCGCCGGCGTCGTCAAGGTCGCGGACTTCTCCGCCGAAGACCTCGCCGCGCTGCGTGAGAGCAAGACGACAGAAATTCGCGCCCGCGCCCTCTCCCTCTTCGGCCCGCCCCCCTCGCGCGATGAGGCCCTCGCCGCCTACCGCCCGGCGCTCGGCATGAAAGGCGACGCCGCCAAGGGCCACGCCACCTTTCAGGCGCGCTGCACGCTCTGCCACCGCTTCCACGCCGAAGGCAACAGCGTCGGCCCCGAACTCGACGCCTCCGCTTCCGCCGGACGTGAAAAGCTCATGGGCAATATTCTCGAGCCATCGCGCGAAATCACCGCCGGCTTCACCATGGCCATCGTCGAGACCAAGAGCGGCGAGCGCGTCGCCGGCGTGGTCGCTGCCGAGACCGACGGCACCGTCGCACTCAAGACTCCGGGCGGGCTGTTGCGCAACTTCCCCCGCATCGACGTCGCCCAGATCGAGCGCTCCACCCGTTCCCTCATGCCCGACGGCATCGAGGCCGGTCTCACTCCGCAGGATATGGCCGACCTGCTGGAATTCCTCTCAACCAAATGAACCGCCGCGGATTCCTCCAACTCCTCGGCGCCGCTTGCGGCGGAGCCTTGGCTGATGCGGAGAATGCCGCGCGGCACCCGTTAATGGAGTATCCGGACCCCAGCGGCGCGTGGCGGCCGGTGCGGACTCCCGCCGATTGGGCACAGCGCCGTCGCGCCATTCTCGCGGCGATGCAGACGATGATGGGACCCGTCCCCGGCCCGGAAAAGCGCTGCCCGCTCGACATGCAGGTGAGGGAAGAAGTGGATGCCGGCACCTATGTCCGCCGCGCGATCACCTACGCCAGTGAACCCGGCTCGCGCGTCCCCGCCTACCTGCTGATTCCCAAGCGTCTCCTCAGCGAGCCCAACGCGAAAACTCCCGCCATCCTCTGCCTGCATCCGACCAACAACACCGACGGCAACAAGACGGTCATCGGCCTCGGCAAGACGGAGAATCGCCAGTATGCGAAGGAATTGGCGGAACGCGGTTTCGTGACGCTCGCGCCGGCCTATCCCTTGCTCGCCGATTACCAGCCCGACCTCACCGCTCTCGGCTACGTGAGCGGCACGATGAAAGCGATCTGGGACAACATGCGCGGGCTCGACCTGCTCGATGCCCTGCCCTTTGTGCAGCACGACAAATATGCCGCCATCGGCCACTCCCTCGGCGGTCACAATTCAGTCTACACCGCAGCCTTCGATGAACGCCTCAAGGCGGTCGTCTCGAGCTGCGGCCTCGATTCCTTCACCGACTACAAAGGCGGCGACATCACCGGCTGGACCAGCACACGCTATATGCCCCGCCTCGCTGCGTTCAAGGGCCGCTCCGGCGAAACACCCTTCGACTTCGACGAATTGCTCGCCGCCCTCGCCCCGCGTCCCGTGATGCTCAGCGCCCCGCTGCACGACGCGAATTTTCGCGCCGCCAGCGTGGACCGCATCACGACCGCCGCTCGCGCGGTCTATGCGCTGCAAGGCGCGCCCGACGCGCTCGTCGTCGAACATCCCGATTGTGAACATGACTTCCCCGAAACCGCTCGCGAGAAAGCTTACGCATTTCTGGCCAAGGCCCTGCGGACCGCCGCCTGATCCCGTCCGCTCGCTAAGTGCCGTTTTCCTGCACCCACTGCGCGGCGCGGCTGTAAAGCTCCGCGGCATTGCGCAACTGGAGCTTCTCCTTGATCCGCGCCCGGTAGGTATCGATCGTCGTTTCTCCCAAGTGCAGTTGCTGGGCGATTTCGCGGCCGTTGTATCCCCGGCCGATGAGTTGAAAGACTTCCAGTTCCCGATCGGCCAGCAAGTCCATCCGCGAACCCGTTCCCGCCGCGCGCGGGTTGGTGATCTTCTCCAGCATCAGCGTCGTCATCTTCTCGCCGAGATAGATCTTCCCGGCCAGCACCTGCTTGATCGCTTCCGTCAAAGTCGAGGACGCCTCGCTCTTGGAAATGTATCCCTTGGCGCCCGCGCGCAGCACCCGCTCCGCATACAGCGCCTCGTCGTGCATCGAAAGCACCAGCACCGGCACGGTCAAACCGTGGGCCTTCATGTCCTTGATCAACTCCAGCCCGCTCGACCCCCGCAGCGTGATGTCCACGATCGCAATGTCCGGCGACGTCTGCTCGATGATGCGCAATCCTTGCTGGATGTTGTCCGCCTCGCCGCAGACCGTGAAACCCGGCTCCCGCGCCAGCATATGACCGAGCCATTCACGGAACATCAGGTGATCTTCGACGAGGGCGACTTTAATGACTTTCTGGCTGGTTCTGTGAGGCATGATGCAGAGGGAGGGAACAACGGACGACGGGCACGGCGCTTTTCGGCTGGGCGCGGAAAGAGTCGCCAGCCTTCATCAGCAGTGACTTGTTTTGGGGAGGGACGGAGGGACAATTCGCAGCATCGAGCGCGGATTCGCGCACATCGTGGTCAACAATCGCAACAAAACTAATCAAATCTTCGGAAAAAAGGGAGAACGATTTTGTCGTCACTCATCGTCGATCCGTGTTACAGGCGATACGCTCATGCCTTCCGGCAACGTTCCCAACACCATTGCCCCTTCTGCCAACAAATCAAACGGGGCCACACGTCTCTGGCTGAGAGGGCTTCTGCAGAGCCGTGTCTGCCTCCTACCTACCTGGCGGGGCTGGGCTTTTCTGCTGCTCCTGGCGTCGTTCTTCGTCTTCGTGCTGGGGAGACAGCTTTGCGCATTTCTTTCCATCAACGATCCGATTCCCGGCGGCGTGTTGGTCGTCGAAGGCTGGGTGCCACCCTATGGCGCACGGGAAGCACTCGCCGAATTTCATCGTCATCCGTATCTGGGCATTTACGTCACCGGTGAACCGATTGAGGAAGACAATCCCTACATCGGCTTCCGCAACTATGCCGATTTTACCGTCGCCAAGATGACTCAAATGGGCGCACCGGCCGAAAGCCTCCACGCCGTGCCGGGCCCCTTTGTCGGCAAGGACCGAACCTACAGTATGGCGGCCACCTTGAAAAAACGGCTGGAGGCCGACGGCGTCTCGACGGCCAAGATCAACGTCGTCTCGATCGGACCGCATTCGCGCCGCAGTCGGTTGCTCTATCAGCTCGCCTTCGGACCTCATTCGCAGATCGGGATGATGGGCATTCCCGATCGCGAATTCGATTCCAGCCACTGGTGGAAAAGCAGCGCCGGGGTCCGCACGGTGGTCGGCGAGACGATCGCCTATCTGTACGCGCGCTTCATCTTCCGTCCGCCCTCGCCCTAAATCGCAACGGCGCGCTCCGGCGTTGGCAAAGGCCGCACGACCCCTCATCCTCTTTCATCATGAAGTCCCCCGTTCTCCTCACGGCACTATTCGCCACTGCCGTTCTTTCTCTCCACGCTCAGAATCCAGCGGCACCTGCGGGAGCCCCTCCCGTTCCACCGCGGGCCGCGCCCGCGCCGGAACCCAAGCTCGACTGGTACGACGTGACGAAGTGGGGCGTCGAAGGCCGCGCCTGGGGCGATCTCGAACGCCTGCGCTGGTTCGATCGCCTGCCCGCCGTCGCCGATGGCAAGGTCACCGCGGCGGTCTGGGGGCTGAGTCGCGACAGCGCGGGAATGATGGTGCGCTTCAAGACCGACTCGAAGCTCATCTGGGCGCACTACGTCCTGCGCTCCGAGCGCCTCGCGGGACCGAACATGACGGCGATCGGCGCGAGCGGCCTGGATCTTTACGCCCGGGATGAGCATGGCACCTGGCGCTGGGTCGGCGTGACCAAACCCGACAAGAAGGAAATCCGTCAGGAAATCGTCAATGGCCTCGCCCCGGGGACGCATGAATTCGCGCTCTATCTTCCTCTCTACAATGGCATTGAGTCGCTCGAGATCGGCGCCGCCGCCGGCGCGCAGTTCGAGGGCCTCAAGCCGCGCGACGCCAAACCCATCGTCTTCTACGGAACCTCCATCACCCACGGCGCCAGCGCTTCCCGGCCCGGCATGGTGCACACCGCCATCCTCGGCCGGCATTTCGACCGCCCGGTCATCAACCTCGGCTTTTCCGGCAATGGCCGGATGGACGCCGCCGTGGGCGAGCTGCTCGCGAAGGTGGATGCCGCCGTCTACGTCATCGATTGCCTGCCCAACATGGGGCCGGCCGATGTCCGGCTAAAATGCCAGCCACTGGTCAAGCAACTGCGCGCCGCGCATCCGGAGACGCCCATCGTCCTCGTCGAAGATCGGCGCTTTGCCAATAC
Source organism: Chthoniobacter sp. (assembly GCF_040003245.1). Lineage (NCBI taxonomy): Bacteria > Pseudomonadati > Verrucomicrobiota > Spartobacteria > Chthoniobacterales > Chthoniobacteraceae > Chthoniobacter > Chthoniobacter sp. The sequence continues at coordinate 22,234 of NZ_JBDUCX010000052.1, read as the reverse complement.
GTGGATTCGACCGGAGCGTCAGAAGTTTCATGACGATAATCACGCCGCGCTGCGCGAAAGCTTCGAGTCCTTGCAAAAGGAAGGCCTCACGAAACTCTACTACATTCCCGGCGACAATCTCATCGGCGACGATGCGGAAGGCGCGACCGACGGCTCGCACCCGAATGATCTCGGCTTCGTCCGTCAGGCCGCCATCTTTGAACCCATCCTGCGCCAGGCGCTCGGGCAGTAAGCAACTTTCCTTTCCCCCATTTATGAAACGCCTCGTCCTCTCTTCCTTCTCCGCCTTCATCGGCCTGGCCACCGTGACTTCCGTCCATGCCGCGCCGCTCACCTACGAGGGCACCGATGGCCCCGCCAAGGGCAAGCAGATCGTCTTCATCGCCAGCGATCACGAGTACAAATCCGAGGAGGCGTTGCCCGAACTCGGCCGCATCCTCGCCAAACACTATGGCGCGAAATGTACCGTGCTTTTCGGAGTCGACCCGCAGACCGGCTACATCCGCCCCGGCAACTCGAACATTCCCGGCACGGAAGCACTCAAGACCGCCGATCTCCTCGTCATCTTCACCCGCTTCCAAAATCTCCCATCGGAGCAGATGCAACCGATCGTCGATTATCTCGACCGCGGTGGTCCCGTCATCGGTCTCCGCACCGCCACACACGGGTTCAAGATTCCGACCGACAGCCCCTTTGCGAAGTTTGACTTCCAATACAAAGGCGAGGAATTCAAGAACGGCTTCGGCCGGCAAATCCTCGGCGAAACCTGGGTCGGGCACTACGGCCCGAATCACAAGTCCAGCACTCGTCTTGAAATCGTGGAAGAGAAGGCGGCGCACCCCATCTTGCGCGGGGTGAAAGACGCGTGGGCCGAAGGCGGCGCCTACAACGCCTACCCCATCGAGGGCAGCGAAATCCTCCTCACCGCCCAACCGCTCACGGGCATGGAACCTGGCTCACCGGTCGACGCCACCAAGATGCCCATGCCCGGCGCCTGGGTGCGCGAATACAAAAGCGCCTCGGGCAAAGCGGGCCGCGTCTTCGCCACGACTTACGGCGCCAGCGGCGACCTTTTGAACGACGGCTTCCGCCGCGTGCTCGTCAACGCCCACCTCTGGGCGCTCGGCCTCGAGAAGGACATCAAGCCCGACAACGACATCAGCCTCGTCGGCGCCTTCCGCCCCACCTGGCACGGCGGCACCAAACGCGCCAAGGACGTCAAGCCCGAGGAGTTGGCCGGCTGGAATTCCCCCATTCTGCCTGACGAAAAGGAGTAGCCTCTTCGCTCCGGAGGGCGCGGCTCCGTCAGTGCGCCGATATCAGTGACACCCGCAGTCGCTGCACGATCCATCGTGCACGTCCTCGAACTCCGGGCGGCGTCCCAATTCGAATGTCTTGTTCAAAAAGCGGCTCACGTTTTCGTGCAATTGCTGCAATTGGTCTTGCGCATCCAGAAACCCCACCGCCACCGGATCAGCCATGAACTTTTCGCGCATCGTCTCAAATTGCGCGACCTCCTCCGGCTTCAGCTCGCCGCCCTGGCTTTGCTTCATCCGCAGCAGATCGCCGAGCCCAGTAAGCTGCTGGTAGTCGTATTTCAACAACTCATTGCTCATGAAGGCATCGAGCTTCTGTTTGACGGTCTGAAAATCCGCCTGGTCAGCGATGGCCTGGCAGAGATCGAGGGTCTTTTCGGTGAGCGGGCTTTCTTTGACTTTGGTATCCATGGACTGGCGGGAAGGTAGGGCTGGCTTTTCGCGGTGGCAACCGAATGATCGGTTACTGTAGCGGGCCGGGCAACGCCTTTTCCGTCAGCCGGACGCCGGCAGCCGCCAGTTCCTCTCGCACTTTCGGCGAGGCGACGCCGGTGAGCAGGACGTGGTAGCCGGTGATTTTTCGCCCACCGAAATCGCCACCTTTGAGCGTCGCGAGGAATTGGGAAGCACGCTGCGTCCAGCAGGCGTAGTCCCACTCCAGCGGGACGACGACAGTGCCGTCCTGCGCGAGGCAGACGGGCAGGTTGCGGTCGGCGCTGACGATCGCCAGCGGACGCTCGCGATGCACCTGGGCCATGAGCTGGGCGCAGCGCCGGAAGAAGATGGCGTCCGTTTCGTCGGTCGCTTCAGTGGCGAGGCGCACGTACTCGTCGCGGCCGCTGGCGCCGCGCAGTTCCGCGAGCGCCTCGACCAGCAGCGTCTGGTTGGTCGGCGAGTAGGCGGTAGCGTTGAGGAACGCGACCGCATCCTCGCGCGGCACATCCATGGCAAGAAGTTTACCCAGACTGGCGCGGCGGAGATCGCTCGGGCTGCTGTCGCGCAAGGCATCCTCGGCGGCCGTGGAGACATTCAAGCCCGTGAGGGCCGCACCGGCGCCACCACCGACTGGGGCGAGCGCGAGAGTAACGGTCAGGTTGCCGGCAAATGACGCCCAGGAGATGCCGTTCAGATCCTTCTGCAGCGTCGGATTCGAGCTGTAAGGATCGACGCCGAGCTTGAGCGCCAGCTCGCGCTTGGCCTTGGAAAAGCCGACCGCATCCGCACCCGCACCATCTTCATACGGATTGCGCTCCCGCTTCTCTCCCGCCTCCTTGATCGACTGGCCGGCGCGGTTCATGAACTTCCAGATTCCCTTGGGTACACCACTCACGGTTTTTACGGGATCCGTCGCCAGATTCTTCGCCATCAGCAGCGGGCTCTTCGCGGCCTCGGCGAGCGCCTTCTTGTATTCATCGCTGCGGGAGACTTCGCGGACCTTGGCGATGGCCGCGATCTCCTGCACGCGCTGCACGAGTTGCGTATTGCCCGTGGCCTCGAAGATCCCGAAATCGGAATCGATGGTGTATTCATTCTGCCCGGCGTAAGTGAGCACCGGCTGGCGGACGGTGAAGTTCGGCCCGCGCTGATATTCCGGCCGCAGGATGGCGGTGGCATCGAGAGTGGGCGGCTCTTCAAAAGTCCCCGTGGCAGCGGGTGCGCGGAATTGGGCCTGCGCGCTAGCCGCGAAGGCCAGTGCGGCGATGAGGAACGGAGCAGTAGTGTTGCGGAGTTTCATGACTGGAAAACGGGTTAGTTTTTCGCGGCGCCCCCATGGAGCCGCAGGATGCGCTGCACCTCGACCATCGCCTGATGATTTTGGTGGGCGCTGTGTGAGGATGGGACGACGAGTTCCGACTGCGCGCCGTCGAGATGGCTGCTCCAGTAGGGCACGATGCCGTCGCTGCTCACCGGAGGCGTCTTGTCCTTGTTCCCGCCCTTGCCGCGGTCGCCGATGATCGAGTGATACGGGATGCCCGGCGTGATCGGGATGGCATTGATATTTTTCACGAAGCGGCTGTTCGGCGCAAGCGTGTCCACGCTGTTCGGCATGCGCTTGAGTTGCAGCGAACTGGTGTCCGCGCTCATCAGCTTCAACGCCTCGGGACCGGCCTTGAGAATCGTGGTCGGGGCGTGAATGAGACTGGAAGCCAGACGCCCGAACCAGCCGGTCGCCATGTCGGCGCCGCGATGCGGACCGGCGATGAAGATCACGCGGCCGATTTCGCCGCGATGCCGGAAGATCAGGGACTCCTCGAAGAGCTTTTTGGTTTCCGGCGAAAGGTCGGTCCGCGCCGGCGGCTTGCCAAACGTCTTCAGCCAGAGCTGGTCGCCACTGTCCGTGATCATGAGCCGGCTGATGAGGCTGCCCATGCTATGCCCGATGACGACCATCTTGTGCCGCAGCGGGTACTTCGCCTCGACAGCGTCGAGATCCTGCCGCAGCAGCGCCGCGGAATACGGATACGGATAGCCGCTGGGATAACTAAAGAACCAGAATTGATAATGCTGCCGGATGAACGCGTCGCCGCGCAGGTAATTGAGCATCGGCGCCCATGTCGCCGGCGAATCGACGAGACCGTGCACCACGAGGACCACGGTCTTGTTGGGATCGTACGGCTGGAGACGCGCCACGCGCGCCGTATTGGCATAACTGCCCGGGCGCAACGCACGGGCCAGTTCGAGTTTCTTCGGATTCTCCCGGGCCAGCATCACCGCCAGCGGCACCGTGAAATCCGCGGCCAGCGGATACGTGCGCCCCTCGAACTGCACCGTCTCCGCGTTCAGTGGATCGGCAAAGGAGATAACGCAACGCCGCCCTTTTTCAAAGCGCACGAGGCCAGTGATCCCGTAGTAAACGCGGTCGATCGTGAACGTCTCCTTCGCGTCTTTGCGCAGTTCCTTGCCCACCGCCACCATCGGTGCGCCAATGCCTTCCTTGACCGTGCGCTCGGTGACATAGGTGCCTTTGACATCGAACTGGTCCGCCGGGGTGAAGTCATACAACGCCGGGTTGTACTGCGGACGCGGGTCGGGCTGGTGTGTGAGGATGAAGTCGCCCCCGGCCGACGGCACGCGCAAGGGCTTCGACCACGGGTCGAGATTGGCACTCTTGATCGTGGAGAAGACACGCGCCACGGCGAAGTTATAAGCCTGCCGCGCCGCCTCGTCGTTCGGATGCCGCTGCAATTCCTGCGCGGCCGTCTCCGCGCAAGTCAGATACCGTCCAATCTCCGTTTGCGGATCCTTGCCCCCATCCTTGAGCGCGCCGAGGATCTCCTGGTTGATCGTCATCAGCGTGCCCACGGTCGAGCGCACGGGGGTAAAGTGTGGGCGCGTTTCCGAGATCGTCGCGTACTCCGAGCAGCCGGCGAGGCTGAGTGCCGCGGCGACGAAAATGAAAGACCAACGAGAAGAGAACGTCATGATTTAGAATTGGATGCCGAGCGTGATCTCCGGTCCATGAGTGAGGACGTCGTAGACCAGACCGTCATTGCGATAATTCACGTGATAGGCGCGATAGGTGGTCTCCGCGTAGATACTGCGTGAGAGCTGGCAGCCGACGCCGGCATTGACCTGCCAGGCCAGTTGCGAGCCCACCCCAAAGCCGCCAATGTCCGCCCGCCCGAGGAGGTACACTGACTTCGACATATAATAGCGTCCGCGGAGCCCGATGAAGGGATCCCACCAATCGTCCGTGCGCGCCACTTGGGTGTCCAATTTGTCTTTCAGCGCGCTCGCAATCTCCCCCGCCAGCTTCGATTTGGCCGCGTCGATGCGCGCCTGGATTCCCGATTTGATCGCGCCGTCGAGTTCCGACCGGCGCCGGTCCACGATCGCCCGCACCCGCTCCGCCGCCGCGCCACGCAGGGCGTCGGCGATCGGGCCATCGGGTAAGACCGGGTCGCGATTTTGCAGTGCGGAAAGCCTGTCCTCGACCCGTTGCTGAATCAGCGGCACCAATCGATCCCGCACGCCCTGCGCGATCCGATCCGCCAGCGTATCCACCACGCGCCGGCTGGCGTCGTCGATGGCTCCATTGTCCGGATGAATCGTCACCGACTGGTAAAGATTCGTGTACCGCACGCCGGCATAGACATCGACCCAGCCCCGCTGGCCCTCCGCGAGCCGCCAGGCGAAGGCGAGCTCCGCGATGTGCTGATCGAGACGCACATCGAGTTTCTTCACCAAGCCCGTGGCACCGACACCATCCGAAACGCCGAGGTAAATATACTCGCCCATGATGCTGAACTTGCCCTTGTGCGCCTCCGCGCGCAGCGAGGCGATCATGTCGATCTTCGGGATGATGTCATTCGGCCCGAGTTTGATATTGGAGGTAGTCCCATTGATGCCCGCCTTGCCGACTTCCCACGGAATCCAGCCGGGTGAACCAAGACTGAAGCGCCAGGGCTGAGCCGGTTCCAGCTCGGTGGGGGCGATCGTTTTCTTGTCGTTGTCGCCGGCAAGGGCGACAACACTGGAAGCGAGGACGGCAAGGAAAGGCAGAGCGTGTTTCATAATCGACTGGCAGGTGGTTTGCGGGAACGGGAACGCGGGATTGATGTCCACTCAATCCACGATGACATACACGGTCTCGCCCTGGTAGATGACCGTGCGGTAATAGACGCCGCCGACGAAGAAGCAGGAATACCCGCGATAGACGACGGTGCGATAGCCGGTAGGCACCACCCGGACGTAGCCGCGCGGCAGCGGGGCAGCATAAGGACGGCGGGCGACGGCGGTGCCATTCGGGCCGGAGACGGCCACGCCGCGGCGCGTGGCGACGGCCGCGCGATCTTCGCCGACCGCGACGGCGCCGCGCGGGCCGCGAACCACCGTCCCGTGACTGCCGCTGACGCCATAGACGGGGCGCGCTTCCGCGATGGTGGTGGTGATGAGAACAAACAGCGAGAAGAGAAGAGTTTTCATTGGTGCAGGGAGTTAGTGCTTCTTGGCCGCGGCGGCTTGCATCCGGGCAGTGGTCCACATTTCCACTTTCTGAGCGCCGGCCGGCGGATGGAGGGTGAAGTCCGTCGCCGTCACGGGTGCGGCGAGATTCCACTCGGTAAACTCGATGCGCACTTGCGGGTTGCCCTGGCGATGGAAGGTGGCGACCAGCTTGCGCGGCAGCGAATCGCCAACGGCGATCCAGAGTTCCGCGTCGGCCTCCGGGCCTTTCAACGCGAGCCGATGGCACTCGACACTGCCCAGTCCAAGGAAACCCGCGGACACCTTTTCATGACCGAGGTAGGTGACATGGCGCGCCTGCTCCCGGATCCCCCGGTAAGGATTGCTCACGGCAAACTCGGCGAGGGGCGGCGTGAAGCCGTACTGCTCATCGAGCTTGGCGACGAGCCCGTTGAGCGATGTGTGCATCGGCACGGTGGCGTAGACGTTCTTTTTCGGGATTATCTAGTTGACGCAAGCCCCGCAGTACGGGTAGGGGGTGAGGGATGCAGGACGATATACCCCCCGAACCAATTCCGATTTCATATCGTTCGCATCTTGTTCGGATGGCGTGGAAAGAGACTTGGGATTCCGCCATCGGACAGCATTGGAAGGCTGTCGCATGTGCAGCAGCCTCGGGCTGTGTCGCAGCATGGATTACAAAATTCATGCAGGGGGCAGACGCGATGAATCAGGCGATTGCATCAGGAGTCGGCGCAATTTTGGCGGCCTTAATAGTATTTTTGGCGGTCTATTTGCTGCATTTAATTTATATTACGCCAAAAGGGATATGCCAACGAAAACAGATTCAGGTTAGAGAATTACGTAGCGCACTGTCTTCAATTTATAGCAGAGCGGACGCGCCTAGAATGGTTTCGGAAATGGCCCTGTTTGAATCATTTGGAAATGGGAAGCATAAGTATCATTTCGGATTCAGAAATCATGGAGAGCGCCCATCTGAGAACGTAATTTTAAAAGTTATAATACATAAAAAAACCGATTTTTCGGAATCGCCAATCACGTGCATATATCAGCACGACCCAATTATTTACAAGCAAACTGGAATCATGCTTTCCGAGGAGATCGACTTCGCCAAAACAACGAAGATCGCGTTTATTAGTTGCCGTATTTATTTTACAGACAAATTGGCCGGTTTGGAGTATTTTGAATCAATGGATTGGATGTGGAGGGAGGGAGAATCAAAACTGGTATTTGCCCCGCCAGCAGCACTCCAGTTGCTGCGGGAGAAAAACGAACCGATATTCAATGCGCCCGCAATCGGGTTGATGGTAGAGCCGATAGAGGGGAATGAAAATTGGTTTTTGGCGGGGAAAATGCAAATAGCACAACCGTTTGTCTCAGGCGGGTTGGATGATCCATCTCAAAATATAGTGTCAAAATTGCGCGAAGATCGGACGCGCATTATGGAAGTAGTAACCAATCTAAATAATATCTTGGCTTCGTCTTGGAAATCTGAGGATTTAGAGGGAATATACAAGTGTATCCAGGTAGGGGTGGAATACATCAAAAAGTATGAGGCAGACGCCCCTCCGATGCCCGCGCGCTTATTGCCGGAATTAGTAATTCCAACATCAATAACCGATCCAAATGTAATCGAGGCATGGAACGCCGCAAGAATGCTGTGTTTTCGTCTCTCTTGCTTGGTGGACACACTAGAGACAAAGGCCGCACTTATTATAAGAGAACCCGTTATGCCGCCCTAACAAGTTCCGAATATGGAAGCGCCCCCGCCTTGACCAACTTCGTAAGCGTATCCCGAAAGATAAACTCGTTGCTCCGATTATTGAACCGATGCTCCAGTTCATCCAAATAGGCATCCAAGTGCTTCATGCTGACGTGGTGAAAGGAACCAACGATGCTGCGCTTCAGGAGGCTCCAGACGCTCTCAATTCCGTTCGTGTGAACGTCGCCGCGCACCCATTCCTCTGCGCGGTGATTGACGCTCTCGTGTCGCGTGTCTTCATCGGCCACGCCGTTGTAGGCCGGGAGCGAATCCGTGTAGATCGCCTCCGTATCAGGCGCGGTGTTATCGGCAATGAATTTGTGGAGCGTGGCCTTGTCCGCGTGCTGGATGATTTGCAGGCGAATCTTGCCCCCGCGTTGCACGGCTCCGATAGCGATAGCCTTATTGCCCTTATATCCGTGCCCCGTCCCGCGCGTCTTGCCGCCGACGTAGGTTTCGTCAACCTCTACAATACCCTTCAGAAGCTCACAATTGGCGTCACGCATCGCGTGGCGGATGCGGTGGCACAAGTGCCAAGCCGTCTGATATGCGATGTTCAGCGTCCGCTTAATCTGCAAGGCGCTCATCCCCTTCTTGCTCTCAGTCATCAGGTAGATGGCGAGAAACCACTTAGCGAGGGACAGGTGCGTATCGTGAAAGATCGTGCCGGACGTGGCGCTGAACTGATAGCGGCATCCGTTGCAGTCGTATTGGTCGCGGTCAAACACGGTGCTGATGCTCTTAGAGGCGCAGCGGGGGCATTCCACGCCGTTAGGCCAGCGAAGCTCAGTAAGGCGCTGGCGGCACTTTTCATTGCTCCCGAATTGCTCAATCAGGTTGACGAGATTGATTTCCGCTTTCTTAGGAATGTTGCAGGTGCGAGGTTTGCGTGAACGAGTTTTCATATGCCTAAATCAAAGAAAAAAGCCAACGAGATGACCGACAGAGAATTGCTCCATTCCTTGTTTCCGAAACCCATCATTAAGCAGCTTAGAGAAGCTGCTCAGAAGGCTCGCAAAAAAGGCAAGAAGTAATCCGAACATGCCCCACTATTCACCATCGGAAGACTTGTGTCAACTAGATAATCCCGTTCTTTTTCTCATCGACCAGCGAGAGCGTCTGCCCGTTGAAGATGAAATGCCGCACACCTCCTTTGCTGGTGGATCGCCCCGCGAGCTGGTTCGGCCGCTGGACGAGGACGGCCACATACGCCTGCTCGGGCACATTGCGCCCCTCGAGCAGCGCCGCATCGATCTCGCGCTCCGCTCGAAAGGAGAAGCTATGCGCAGCCGCGAGCTTAGCGGACATTTGCTTGAGCAGTTGGTCGGCGTTCGGCTCCGCAGCGGTGGCGGACAGCGACGAGCCCGCGAGCAGGGCGAGGACAGCGATGGTTCTGGATAGGGTAGGTTTCATAGGTAGGTGGGGTTATTCTGCGAAGCACTTGTCCTCTGCCATGGAGGCAGGTTTGCCGCCGTTGGGAAAGGCCGTTTTCTCCTCGCTCTGGCGTGGAACATTTCCATCTCATCCATAACTTCCGGTAATAGAAATGACTTCAATCAAGGCTGGAGAAAAATAAAGAGCCTTGATTTACCTTGAACAGGCTTGATTTGCCTTCATTTCGCGCCCTTCCGCCTCACCCCAAACGACCTGAGGTTTCCGTTGTTCCACGCCGCCCTCCGCCACTAATAACCATCGAGCGCATACTGTAGCATTAATTAAGCTACTTGTCAACATAAAAATGGCGGACCTTCATAGCGTGGGTGACCAGGTCAGAAAGCGGCGATTCGCTGAATGACCCAGAACATCGCGGTGGCGCCGATGGCGTAGGGCGGAACGAGTTCGGACCAGCGCGGCAACGGAATACGGATGCGGCGGACGAGCGCGATGAACGCCAGCGCCACGCCGATGAACAGGAAGTGCCCGGTCTCGACGCCGATGCTGAAGAAGAGCAGCGCGGCAGGAATGTGTCCGACCGGCAGTCCGGCTTCACTCAGGCCTCCGGCAAAGCCCAGCCCGTGCATGAGGCCGAAAGTGAACGCCACGAGCCACGGGGCGCGCGCCGTGATACCTTCGACGCCGCGCTGCTGGCGGACGATTTCCGCGGCGACAAAGACGATGCTCAGCGCGATCACGGCCTCGACGGGCGGCGGCGGGATGTGCACCCACCCGAGCGTCGCCGCGGTGAGGGTGAGGCTGTGCGAGATGGTGAAAGCGGTGACCGTCTTCACCAATCTCCAACCGCCCTGCGTGATGATGAGCAGCGCAAGGACGAAGAGTAGATGGTCGATGCCCGTGAGAATGTGCTCGATGCCGAGCACGGTGTAAGTGCGTGCGACTTCCAGCCCGCCCGGCGCGGCTTCGACCGTGAAGGACGGAGTCGCGGGGGTGAGCCGCGTGACTTGCGCGGAGCCGTCGAGACGTTCCAAACGCACCAGCACGTCGGTCATGGTCCCGGTCAGCCCCGCGATATGAATGGTGCCGCCGGTCAGCCCGCCTGCTCTCTTGATCGTCCAGCGCTCGGTGAAGGCGTTGTTCGCCATCGTCGCGCGGGGCGCGGTGACATTCGTGGTGCCAGTAGGAAGCTCGACGTAAAGTCCAAGGCGCAAATTCTCTCCCTGGGCCGGCACTTTCCAAAAGGCGTCATAAATCTCCGGCCCGGTCTGCCGCAATTCGAGATAGGCCGGCCGCACCTCGTGCGCGGAGAGACCGGAGGTCCACACCGCGAGGAAGATGAGGATCAGGAAGGCACGTTTCATTTTACCCTGGCCTCCGCGAGGCGCTTCTCTTCCGCCGACTGCGGGCGCTCGATCGCCACGTCGTAACGCTTGAGCAGTTCCCGATAGAATTTCTCATTCATTTCCAGCCGCCGGGTATTGGCCCACTCCCGGCGCACGGCGTCGCGCACTTCCGCCAGCGCGGGCACGCGCCCCTCCTGCCGCTCGCCGACGTAGACCAGGTGGACGCCGTAACCGGACTCGATCGGCCCTTCCCATCGGCCAGTCGGGAGCTCGCCCAGCCGGGCGGCGAATTTCTCCCCGAATTGTTTCACCGTCTCGCTGGCCTGCAATGACTGGAACGTATGCTCGAGCAGGAATGAATCGCCCAGTTCCGAGACATCGGCCTGAGCGCCGGATTGCTGCATCTGCGCGAGTAATTTCCCGGCATCGCGTGCCAGGTTTTCGCCGTGTCGTTCCGGATTGAGATAGACGTGGCGAAACGTGAAGCACCGCTGCGTGCGAAACGTGTCGGCATGTGCTTGGAGATAGGCGCCCAAGTCATCGTCCGTCGGCTCCGCCAGCGCGGCGACGTCATCGGTCAGGAATTCCATCTTTTGCCGCAGCCGGCGGCGGATGATGGTGTCATCCTTGTCCAGGCCCAGCGCTACCGCCTCGCGGGAATAGACTTCTTCCTGCACCCGGTCGCGGATCAGGCCGTCGATTTCCTCGCGGGTGGGCGGACGCCGCCACGTGCGGGCGAAGCCTTCGGCCATCGCGGCAACCTGCCCCTCCGAGATGACGATCTTTCCGGGTTCGCTGTTGCCGCGTTTGGACACCATGCCGTAGGCCGCGAAAATTACCGCCCCCAAGAGGAGGAAGTGCAGCAGCGGTTCGCGCAGAATTCGTTTCATCCAGCTGGGCGGCTCGCGGTTATTTGCCCGGTGTGTACCAGATCGCCGAAGTGTAGGCGCGCTCGGTGACCGTCATCGTGACTTCCGGGGGCATCTTAATGCCGAAGTATTTTGCGTCGTAGGCAGTCCAGCGCGGGGTCGGAATCTCGATGACCCGGCCATAGTAGAAGGCGCGAAGGGAAGGATCGAAGTCCGGGTCTTTCCACACGGCGATCAACTCGGGTGCGCCGATCGTGTTGGTCCAGGTGGCATTCGCGACATCCACGGTATTACCGACGGACGGAACCTTGCCGTTGGCGTCGCGCTTGCGGTCGCCGCTCCACACCACGTCATAGACTTGCTCATGCGTCTCGCCCTTGGCGTCGAGCCAGCCTTTGACGATCTGATAGCGGTCGAGGTTCGCCCCGATGGGATCTTTGAGCGCAGCGACAAGGAAGGTCGGTGCTTTGCCTTGCGGAGCGTCGCTCAGATCTCCACCCATCGGCACGCCCTTGGTGTAGCCGATCTTCGCGGGCATCCGATTATTCGCGTCCGCCGCCTCGAAATCGAAGCCGCCGAAGAAGCGGACGACCATGCGCGGCCCGGTAGTGGCGTAGGTTTCTTTGCGCTTCATCGCATCGAAGATCGATTCGCGCGTGTTCTCCTGCGCCCATACCGCGGCGTAGCCGGACGCGGACGTTTCCCAGCCCATGATCTTGAGCCCGAGCTTGGGATTGGTCATGAACGGGTGTTCGGAGCGCGCCGCACTCGGCTCGGAAGAGGAAACTTTCCCGAAGTAGTTGTCCTCATCAGCGGTCGAGAGGCCGGTGTGCGCGTCGGTGCTGCCGACCAAGCCAAATTTGTAAGGATTCACCCCGAACTCCTTGTCCAGCTTGAGGCCGTTCTTGTAGGCCGAGCGGACATACTCGAACTCCAGCATCTCGGGCTTTTTCTTTTCGCTCAGGTCGAGGTTGCCCTTGTCCCAGCGCTCGAAGTTGGCGAACTCGTCGTTGGGCGAGAGAAAAGGATGCGTCTCGCCGTCGCCTTTCATTTGCGTGGCTTCGTAGAGCCGCTCCCACTTCTCCCGCGTCACGGCGTACTCCTTGTCGACCTTCTTACCGGTGAACGACTCAATCATGGGAAACATCGTCCCATTGCCCAGGTTGCCATTGTGCGCGATGGCGAGCAATTCGCCGCCGGTCTTCTCCTCGTAAGCGGCCATCCACTTCCACAAGTCGCGGGGATTGGGACTGCCCTGCGGCGGCGTGGTGGTGTAAGGCTCGACAAGGCTGGCCTTCGCACCGTTGTCGCGATAGATGACATTGCGGTGCAGGTTGTTTCCCGCCACGAGCGAAGTCCACTCGTAGCCGATGAACGCGGTGAAACGCCCCGGATCGTTGGCGTCATCCGCCGCCTTGACGATCTCGCGCCAGGTCGAGCGAAAGCCGGCGGTGCCGGGAGCGTAGACGAGGGCCGGTGGAAACTTTCCCTGGGCGAAGCCAAAGACGATTTCCAGGCACGCCTGCTGGGCTTGGTCAGGTTTGCCCGACTGGATCATGTTATACCACTTCCGGCCGGTCGGATCGGCGAGCAGTTCCGGCTTGCCCGCAAGAAAGTCGGTGAAGAAGCCCATGTTGTCCGAGTGATCTGTGACCACGAGGAAATCGAGCGGCCGGGAGAGCTTGGCGGGCTGTCCGCTGGAGGCCACGACCTGTTCGCCCTTCGCAAAGCGATACGCTTCCTTCGGCCCGAGGCGGCAACCGGCGGCTCCCGCGTCAAATGACAACGAGGTGTGCAGATGCGTGTCGCCGAAGAACGGGCGCGTGGGAAAACTGCGATTCGCGTACGGCGAATACGGCTGCTTGGTGGGGAACACCTTGGTGGAGTCGATGATACCCGTGTCGGTGTTGATCTCTTCGGCTCGGACGCCGTTCGTGGCGAGCGTTAGTCCGCAAACGAATGCGGCGGCGAGGAAAGTTTTGGTCATCATGGTGTGTGGGCGTGTGGTGATCGCTTGGTTTAACTTCAGGGCGCACTCAGCGCACGGGTTGAGACTCCGGAAACTTCCTAGTGCCGTCGAGAATACTTTCCAGAGGATGGCTTTCATTCATTTCACTTCCTCGATGTCGGGCAGCACCCACGTCTTCTCGAAGAACGCCTTGGTCGGCGCGTAGGCGCGGAACATGACTTCGTGCAGATACACCTCGGCGCTGCCCGATTTCGGCGCGGTATCGAACGGCGCATAGAAATTGCGCACCTGCTCCCAGTAATCGCTGAATTGGTTGAGCGTATAACCCTCGCCGGCCTGCTCACCATCATGCAGGGGAAAGAGAGATGATCCGGCCGGCCCCTCACGCAGGAGCGATAAGGAAACAATCGATATGACTACACCTGCCAACAACCGAACCGCGGCAAAGAGCGGCACCTTTTCCATCGGGGGAGACATTCCCGTCCATCGACTGGGCTTCGGTGCCATGCGCCTCACCGGCCAGGGCATCTGGGGCGAGCCCGCCGATCGTGCCGAATGTCTGGCCGTGCTGCGCCGCGCGGTGGAGCTCGGGATCACACTGATCGACACGGCTGACTCCTATGGGCCCTTCGTCTCCGAGCGGCTGATCGCCGAGGCGCTTTATCCTTATCCAAAGGATCTGCTCATCGCCACCAAGGCGGGGCTGCAGCGCGGCGGGCCGGATGAGTGGACGCCGGATGGCCGTCCCGAGTATCTGCGCGAACGCTGCGAGGGCAGCCTCCAGCGTTTGCGCGTCGAGCAAATCGGTCTCTTCCAGCTGCATCGCATCGACCCCAAGGTGCCGCTGGAAGATCAGATCGGCGTGCTGCTTGAACTGCAACACGAGGGGAAGATCCGGCACGTCGGCTTGTCGGAAGTGAACGTGAAGCAGATCGAAGCCGTGCGCCGCTTGACGCCGATCGCCACCGTGCAAAATCTTTACAACCTCTCGGACCGTCACTCCCAGGCCGTCCTCGACTATTGCACTCGGGAGAACATCGGGTTCATCCCGTGGTTTCCTCTGGCTACCGGCAGCCTGGCCAATGCCGACAGCCCGCTCTCTCAATCCGCGAAAAAGCTCCATGCCACGCCCGGCCAGATCGCCCTCGCCTGGCTGCTGAAGAAGTCTCCCGTGATATTGCCCATCCCGGGCACCGCGAAAGTCGAGCATCTTGAAAGCAATACCGCAGCCGCGCTGCTCGAGATCGACGACGCGCTGATGCAAGAGCTCGAAAAGCAGACGGCGAATTCAGCCTAGTGCGCACGGCGCGTTGGGATTATCATGGTATCCCTCCTCGCATGTCTTCGCCCTCGGAAAAGCCCTCCATCATCCCGTGTGCCGGCCCGCTGAGCCGGCGGGGATTCATGCGCATCGGGCTGACTGGCTTCGCCAGCCTGAGCTGGCCGGGGCTCTTGCGCCTCCGCGCGGAGAACAGCGCGAAGTCGCCGAAGGAGAAGACGGCGGTGATCCTCGTCTGGCTGCGCGGCGGGTGCTCCCATCTCGACACCTACGACCCAAAGCCGGACATCGGCAGCGAATATCGTGGGCCGTTCAAGACGATCTCCTCGAAGGTGCCCGGGACGCACTTGACGGAGCTCATCCCGCTCCAGGCGAAGATCGCGGACAAGTTCACGCTCCTGCGCTCGATGACGCACACCGGCGGAGGACATCCGGCGGGCTCGCTGCAAATGCTCTCGGGCGATCCGGATTCCCGCGACAAGCCGAAGCCGGTGCTGCCCGATTGGATGACGGTCGCCAATTACCTGCGCGCCAGGACCGGGCGAAAGAATCCGCTGCCAAACTACATCGGCGTCAATCCGATCATCAACTACGACAGCTTCACCATCGCGGGACCCGGCTATGTGAGCGCGGCCTATTCGCCGTTTTCCGTGCTGGGCGATCCCAGCCGGCCCGACTTCGAGGTACCGAACATCGGCCTGTCCGACCCGGCGCAAGTCGCGCGGCTGAGCGATCGCGTCGCCTTGCGGCGCAGCCTCGACACCCTGGAGCGCGGCATCGACACCTCCGGCCAGATGCAGACGCTGGATCAGTTTGAAACACAGGCGATGACGTTGCTGACGAATCCGCAGACGCGCAACGCCTTCGATCTGACGCGGGAAGACGCGCGCACCCGCGACCGCTACGGGCGGCATCGCTGGGGACAGCAACTGCTGCTCGCCCGCCGGCTCGTGGAATCCGGCGTGGAGATCATCACCAGTTGTCTCGATGGTCCGCAATGCGGCCGCGTGGCCAATTGGGACGATCACGCGGTGAATCATCATATCTTCGACGCGCTGCGCTTCCGCATGGGGCCCTTCGATCAAGCGGTGTCCGCGCTCATCGAGGATGTCTACGCGCGCGGATTGGACAAGCGGGTGCTCGTGGTGGTGAGCGGAGAATTTGGCCGCACGCCGAAGATCAGTTTTCAGCCGAGCTCGGGGCCCGGGCAGGCCAGCGCGCCGACCGGCACGGTGCAGCCAGGCCGCGACCACTGGCCGCGCGCCTTCACGAATCTCTGGGCCGGCGGTGGCATCCAGACCGGCGGCGTCATCGGCGCCACCGACCAGCGCGGCGAAGATGTGGTCGAGCGCGCCTGCGGCCCAGGCGATTTCCTGGCGACGATCTATCATCATCTCGGCATCGATGCGGAGAAGGTGACGATTAATGATTTTAACGGCCGGCCGACACCGCTGATTAACAACGGCCGGCCCATCCCGGAGCTGGTCGGCTAAATCCGGCGCACTCCTTTTCGCCCCCCTGCCCGCTCCATGAGATCGTTCCTCCCCCTTTGCACCGCGCTATTTCTCTTCGCGTCCATGGCGCAAGGCGCGAGCCGCCCGAACGTCGTGTTGATCCTCATCGACGACTTTGGTTACGAATGCGTGACCGCCGATGGCGGCGAAAGCTACCGGACGCCCGTCATGGACAAGCTCGCGGCGACCGGCGTGCGCTTCTCCCAATGCTACGCGCAGCCCCTCTGCACGCCCACGCGGGTCCAGTTGATGACCGGCCTGGGCAACCGCCGCAACTACACCCATTTCGGGCATCTCGATCCGTCGCAGATCACCTTCGGCAACCTGCTGAAGGGGGCGGGCTACGCGACGTGCATCGCCGGCAAATGGCAATTGAGCAACGGCCTCGACGGGCCCGCGCATTTCGGCTTCGACGAATACGCGTTGTGGCAACTCACCCGCCGCCCCGGCCGTTACAAGAATCCCGGTCTCGAAATCAATGGGCAGCTCCACGACTACACGAAGAACGAATATGGGCCGGACATCGTGAGCGACTATGCGCTCGATTTCATCACGCGGAAGAAGGACCAGCCGTTCTTCCTCTATTATCCGCTGATGCTCACCCACGAGCCGTACGATGCGACGCCCGACAGCGCGGATTACATCGAGTCGAAGAGCGGGAAGAACCAGAAACCGCTCGGCCATTTTCCCGACATGGTCGCCTATACCGACAAACTCATCGGCAAGCTCGTGGCCAAGCTGGAGGAACTGCACCTGCGCGACAACACTGTGCTGCTCATCCTCGGCGACAATGGCACCGGCCGGGGCACCCCTTCGCGGTTCCAGGGGCGCGACGTCTTGGGCGGCAAGGGCACGACCACCGCGTGGGGCACGCATGTCCCGGCGATCGGTAACTGGCCCGGCCACTTCGCCAGCGGCCAGGTCTGCCCGGACCTGATCGATGCCACGGATTTCCTGCCCACGATTTGCGAAGCGACCAGCATGCCCGTGCCCGCGGAACTGAAGATCGACGGGCGCAGCTTCCTGCCGCAATTGCGCGGCGAGCAGGGCAATCCGCGCGACTGGCTCTACGCTTGGTATAATCCGAGCGGCGGCGCGACGGCCAAAGCCGAGTTCGCCCACGACGCCCACTTCAAGCTCTACACCGACGGGCGTTTCTTCGCCGTGAAACAGGACGACAACGAGAAATCCCCGCTCGACGATCAGACGCTCGATGCCGGGGCCAAAGCCGCCAAGGCGAAGCTGCAAGCCGCGCTCAAACAATTCGACGGGCCACGCGAGGAGGCATTCATCAAACAGTCCCAACCCTTCGGCGGCGAGAAGGGTGAGGACGCCAACGGAAATAAAATCGGTGGAGGCAAGGGCCGCAACAAGGCCGGCGCGCCGGTGAACCCGCCACCGCCCTAAGCTAGGCCAGGGGCGCGACGTCGTAGACGACCACGCGCTCGAAGAAGGCTTTGCACTTCGCGACGAAGCGGGCGTGGTCCTGGCATCCCGCCTGGTAAAATTCATGGTCGGCCAACGTCTTGAAATGGAAGGAGGTGGCGTAGTCGAACGAATGATCGGTGACCGGACGTTCTTCCGTGGCCGCCGGCTTGCCGGCGAAAGCGCGCTCGAGGTAGGTGATTTGCGTGAGAAGCTGCAATTCGCTCTCGAAGGTCGCGCGATCTTCCGCAGTCAAATCTTTCTTCAACCAAAAGTAGGCACTGTGAATGAGGGCAGGCATGGGATGTAAGGAATGTGTCAGATGTGGATTGGAAATCCTGGGCCGTCGAGGATTTTGCCCAAGGCGTTCGTGCTTGGCGGGAGCAATGGCGGCTGTTAGCAGCAAGCTCGTGCGCCTCCCCCTCCTGATGCTCTGCGTGCAATTCCTCCTGGTCGCCTCCGCCCGCGCCGTGACGCTCGCGGATTATGCGCGCCAGCATCCGCTCAAGCTCTTCGTCGCCAGCAAGGATGCGGTGATGCCGAACACGACCGACCAGACCAACAACTTGAAGGACGGCGACCGCGCCCTGCTGCTTTCCAGCCTGGGACTGACGGACATCACCGGCATCAGCCAGCTCATGGTCGAGGACAATGGCCAGAGCGTGCCCATCACTTCGGTGAAAAACCTGCACGTATTTCTCAATCGCAACGCAATCACGGCCATCCCGGAGGAAATCGCCGCGCTGAAGAACGTCATCTTCCTCTATTTCGAATACAATCCGCTCCGCACCCTGCCCCGCGCGCTCACCCAGATGGATAGCCTGAGCGGGATGTATTTCACCGGGAATCAATTCACGGAGATCCCGCCGTTCGTTTTTGAAATGACGCGACTGCGCAAACTGCAGTTCGCCAAAAATCACCTCACCGCGTTGCCGCCGGAGATCGGGAATCTCACCCAGCTCATCCACTTCAACATTGGAGACAACCAGATCGCCGAGCTCCCCGAGACCATCGCCAAGCTCACGCTGCTGCGCGTGTGCGAGCTCTCGGACAATCGCCTCGCCGTGCTGCCGGAGGCCTTCGGCAACGTGCCCATCCTCTATCAACTGCGCGTGCGCAACAATCCCCTCACCGCCCTGCCCGCCGGCTTCGCCGCGATGCCCGGCACCATCGACATTACCGGCACGAAGATCGACCTCGAGAAACTCCCGCTCGAGCTGCGGGCGAAGATCAATACCGAGAAACCGCCCAAGGCCGTGAGCAATCAGATCGTCAAAAGAGGAGCGCGGGACAAAACGACCCCGGCGCCGCCGGAGGTTCCGAAACCGAACGACTCAAAATGAGGGGTCGGCTTGCTTCTCGGCCTGCGCACTGACCGCCATCACGGGAATAAATCCCCGCTGAAAGCCACGGGCCGAAAAGAGCAGCAAGTAATCCTTCACCTTCTCCGCGGCGACAAAGTCATGTGGCCCGGGCTCGAGGAGACGCTCCCCCGAAAACGGCATCCCATCCAGTTCCCCCATCACCTGTTGGGCCTCCGGGGTGAGGAACGTATAGCGCGCAGCGATGCGGGTCTCGAAATGAATCTTCGTCCGGGAATCGGGCTCCGTGGGCTTCACCTTTTTCCCCACCATCCACAGGCCGTGCCCAATCAACAAATAGTTCTCCCGCACAAAAGCGGTCGCCGGCTTGGTCAGGTCGCGGATGCGGACGAGGGAGGTTTGGGTATCGATGAGATTCTGGGCGATGTCATCCACGATCAAGCCGCGTTCGATGCGAACCTTGGTGAAGGCCTCAAGGGCGTAATAGAAAGGCCGCATCCGAAAGATCGTCTCCCCGGTCGCATCCATCACAAATTCGTGCTTCTCCGTCGCCTTCAGGACATCCGCCACCATGACCGTATGGGAAGCCATATTGTCCGTCCACGACGAGGTCTTCAAAGTAAGTACGAGGATTTCGATGGCGGCCAGCAGCGGAAAGCCCGCCGTCAAGAGCCACCGCCGCCGGTCGGCGGAAGAGACGCGATCCACCAGGAAGAACAGCGCCGCCACCACGACCAATGTCGCCAACGGGATCACGGGCAGATCATCCTGGCGTGAGAGTGTGGGGAAAAACGTCTTCAACGCCGTGAAATAAAAGCCCGCGGTCAACACGAGACCGATGCGTTGAATGTCGATGGCACTGTAGGAGCGTTTCCGGACGAAGGCATATACGACCAGGACAACCAGCAGAAAGAGCGGGAACCACAGCACATGCCCATCGAAACGTTCCCAATTTTGGGAATGAGGGATGAGGTTGAAACCGATGTTGTAGTACAAGTACTGCCGGGCCATTCCCTGCGCCGCAAAAAACAGCAGCGCCGCACCCGGAACCATCACGAAGCCGCCTAGGCCCGCCAGCGCCTTCACTACCAGCGAACGCACGATTCCCTGGCCTCCTTCGTTCCAGGTCCGCACGGCGGCCATCAATGCCCACGGGCCCAGCGCGCCGACCATCAACCCCGTCTTTACCGTGACGCCAAAGCAGCCTCCGAGGAGCAACCCCGTGAGGAACGCATGCTTCTTGCCGAAAGACTGGCGCGTGATCGTCACAAGGGCCAGCAGCCAAAGGACGGTCCAAAGCACATCCGTCCGAAATTCCGCGGACGTCAAAAAATACTCCGGGTAAAAACCAGTCAGGATCGCCGCCCAGATCCCGACATTCCGGGAGAACAAGTCGGTGCCAACCCGATAGACGCACCACAGGCAGATCGCCAAGAACGGAATCATCGCGAAGCGCATCAGGATCAGAATATCCGGACGTTCCCCGAGCACACGGAAAAGGGGCGCGAGCAGGACGTGAAAAAGAGGCCCATGATTGTCAAAGACGTCTCGATAAGGGAGATACCCATTCACCCAACCCCAGATCACGTGCAGGTGCTGCGGTTCATCCGCATCGACCCGAAAACGAAACGCGCAGACGCCGCGCAAGATCAGCATCACCACGAAAATGAGGATATAATGTGACCGCCTGACGGGGGCGAGCGATGGGACGGTGGATGACATTTTCTAGATGCGGGGACGGGCGCGACCTTGGCCATGGATTCGGCCAACGAGCCCACGTTGCTCGTTGAGCATTGGGCTTTTTGATCGGTCGCGGCCTCAGTCGCCGTCGACTGGAGGGATTGCCTCGTCCGCCGTCAAGCGTTCCTGCCCATCTTGCATGCTTCCCGGTCGACCGAGGGCTTCACCGCGCCTCAATTCGACTGCTCCTCGGGTTTGATCGTCAGCAGGGTAACGGCCGTGGTGAGCGTGACGCGAGGAATGGTCAGCAGGTTGGCCGCATCGGGAACGCCCTTGCCCGAGGCAACGACCTTCCGGTCGCGCGACACCTCCCAGGCGTAACTCTTGCCAGCCTGCACTTTGAACTGCTGAAGGCGGCGCAGCGTGATGTCGGCTTGCGCGGTTTCCGGGACCACCGGGGGCTTTTCCTTCACGGGGGGATGGGCGATCCACAATTCGAGGGCGAATTGCGCGGGCGTGTCCTCGTGCTGCTTCCAGCGAAACCAGGCGTTCATCTGGCCCGCATTGGTGAAATCGGCGGGGGCATTCAGCCACGGGCAGATCTGATCGCACGAGGCGTGGGTGAAGACGGGGTACGCTTCGTTGCGGCGGATTTCCAGCCAGGGAAATGCGAGCGCCACATCGCAGAGAGGAGATTTGGCGATGGCCGTGCTGAAGGTGGTATGCCCGAAGGGACCCCAGCCAAGCACCAGCGGCAAATGGCCCGCCTCGGCGGCCTGCACGAGGGCGGGCTGGGTGATGGACCAATTGTCCGTCGGCGAGGAGAAATCGACGATCACCGGCGGATCGGGCAATCCGACGCCGGTCGCACGGCGCAACCAGGCTGCGCGCTCCGCCGCCGGGGCGTCCTGCGCCGGCGAGGGAGCAAAGTCACCCATGCGCGCCGAGGCGTAACCGGTGCCGGCCGGAACATCCGCCCGAATGGCGGCGAAGATCTCGCCATGCGGCATCCCCAAGCCGAGCGTGCCGCAACCGCCCATCGAAACACCGCAAAGGTAGATGCGCTCGCGATCGACATGGTAGCGCGCGGCGACCCATTCGATGGTCTCGAGTACGCGCCGTTCGGCGGGCGGAGCGGCGTCACTATGCTGCGCGCGGTTGAGCCGCGTCTGGGTCCAGCCCCACCACTCCGCATTGGTCGAGTTGAGATAGAGCGAATAGAAATCGTCCGGCGAATTCGTCATCACCGTCGCCGGATCTTCGTGACTCCCATCGAGCTGCCGGCCGAGACAGGCGAAACCCAAATAGTCGTAGGCCGTGCGATTGGCGGAATGCAGCACCACGCAGAGCGGCGCATTCTCGCGCGGCTGTTTCGGCGCGACGACGTAGAAGGAATCGTGGTTCTGCTGCGCCACGCCCGTTTCCTTCTACGTC
>NZ_JBDUCX010000238.1:0-10385 GCF_040003245.1 Chthoniobacter sp. | reverse complement strand
TACCGCGGGGACTTCGCTAACTTTTTGCAGAAAGGATGAAATATCCGGGTTAGGCTGCTGCTCTATCTTTGCGGCGATGGCCTCCCAGTGATTCGTCCAGTGTAGCGTCTTGTCCATATTCGTTTAATTCTAAATGCAGCAGTTCGGAAAGAAATTTGCCCGCCCACCGAAAGACATTGTTATAAGCGACTTGGGCTCGAAGCCGCACCATCCGCCTCCGTTGCTCTTGCGGCGACATTTCAAGTGCGCAGGCCATCGCATCGCTCACTTCGTGAATCGCAAATGGATTGATCTCGAGAGACTCGGGTAATTCCCGGTGCGCACCAGTAAATCGACTGAGGATGAGAACGCCCATCTCGTCGGTTCGACTCGCGAGAAACTCCTTGGCCACAAGATTCATTCCATCGTGCAAAGAGCTGACGACACAAAACTGCGCCAGGCGATGCAAAGCCATCATGTCGGTCGAATCAAAATGCCGTTTGAGCAAAACAACGGGCTCCCAATCGCCCTTCCTCCATCGGCCATTGATCTGTGCGACCAGCCCGTCGACCTCCTCTTCCAAATTACGATATTCCTCGAGGTGTGAACGGCTCGGCACCGCCACCTGCGCGAAGACGACCCGCCCGCGCCACTCGGGATGACGTAGCAGCAGATCATCAAAGGCACGCAAGCGCTCAGGAATACCCTTTGTGTAGTCGAGTCGTTCGAGCCCGATTCCCAGAGAACGCTTTCCGAGCTGCAAGCGATCACGCCAGGACTCCATGGCTTGTGCCACTTCATCGCTTGCCGCGTGTTCGACGTGCTCGGCGCAATCGATACTGATCGGAAACGGACGGACCCTGGTAGGGCTCGCCTTGCGGGTAATTTCGAACCTCTCGTGATCCACTTTTGCTTCCATGGTGCGATCCACCGTATCGAGGAAGTTCTGGCAATGGTGGCGAACCTGAAAACCCAGCAGGTCGCTGCCGAGCAGCCCATCAAGCAGTTCGGCGTGCCACGGAAAGGTGCGAAATATTTCGCGGTTTGGCCAGGGTATATGCCAGAAGTGAGCGATCACGAGGCGATTTCCCGCCAGGGATTTGAGCATCCGCGGCAGTAGGGCAAAGTGATAGTCCTGGATGAAGATCAACGCCGGACCGTCACCCGCCTCTTCGATTACTGCCCGCGCAAATAGCGCATTCACTTCCTTGTAAGCTTCCCAATCCTCTTTCCTAAAGACCGGTCGGGTGAAGGCCATGTGACAGAGCGGCCAGAGCCCTTCATTGGACAATCCGTAATAAAATCCCTTTTCCTGCTTTGGTGTGAGCCACACCCGCCGCAGCGTGTACGCCGGATCTTCTGGCGGCACTTCGACCCGGTTCGAAGCATCGACCACCGCGCGATCCGCGGTACCTGATCCGTGAGCGATCCACGTCCCTCCAGCGGCGGCCATGATGGGATGCAGCGCTGTCGCCATGCCGCTCGCCGGTCGGATGCATTCGATCTGCGTGCCTTGATAGCGGTGAATGTAAGGCTCACGATTGGCCACAACTATGAGCTTTCTGGCGCCTAGTTTTTCGGCGATCAGATCATGTAACATCCCCCGTGTCCAAGTCCTGGCGTGAATGGTTTCAGCGATAGCGTGCATCATTCCAATATTTCTGTATGGAGCTTCGTTTTTCGGTACCGGCTTGTCTCCCGCTGTTCCATTACATTCCCGAAAGGGAGCGTTTCGCCCGGCGACGGTATGCAGGAAAACAAGCCGCACGCGTGATCGGACTGATCGACTCCGCCGTCGAAGGTCGCGGAATAACTCACGTTCCGGTCGCTTTGTTTTTGCAAGGATCCAATGCATCGAACGGCAATTCATTGACGGCTTGATCAATGCGAGAGAGGAGCCGGACTACATCCGGCGAGCTTGCCACGACAAACTGCGCCTTGCTTACCGCGGCATTCCCGACGCAAAAAGTCATTCCACCGAGCAATCGTGAGAAGGAGTCTTCATCATCAAGGTGGTCTCCGACGTAAATCGTATCGGCGGATGAGAGGTGTAGGTGCGAGAGCATCTGCATCAACGCGTCACCTTTATTCCACGAAGCCCGCGCCCGGAGCTCCCAGCAGGCCTCACCCTCGAACACTCGCAACCGGGGATGATGGCGGACGATGATTTCCATCAATTCTCGCAAAGCCACTCCCTCACCTGGGTCCGCCATCCGCCAGTGGACGGTCACGGCCATTCTCTTGTCCTCGATAAAAACGCCCCGAAGCCGTTTGGTGCATCTCCCGAGAAACGTGAGTGCATCGACCAACTCCGCTCGACAACTCACCGCCAAGCCGTCGGATGAAGTCAGCCCTGGCCCGCGAATCTGCATGCCGTGATTACCCGCATAGTAGGCATTTGCCAGACCGATACGATTCCGCAGATCCTCCAAAGAGCGCCCTGAAAGAAAGGCGAGAGTAATCCGGGGAGAAGCGCCCACCCTGCCGGCGCCCAAGCTGGAATCTCCCAATCAGATCTCGAGGGAGATATCAATGTCGGACCCGCGCCCATGATCGGTCTGCCTGGACTGATTTCGAGCCCCATAATGCTGGGCCTGCCCGCGCTGATCGTCGCTGCGCTCGGCCTGAGCGGATGTACATCCGTGCGGCGATTGCATGAGCCGCTACCGGCAATCAGCGCGATCCACAGTCCCGATTTCGCCCAAGCGACCGGATCGATGCTCGGCGCGAGCTTTCTGCCTGGCAATCGCATCACCACATTGAGCGATGGCGACGCGATTTTTCCCGCGATGCTGGGGGCGATTCATCTCGCCCGGCACACCGTTACTTTCGAGACATTTGTCTTCCACCGGGGGGGGATTGCCCAGCAGTTCGTCGATGCACTCGCGGAACGCGCCCGCGCTGGCGTCGAGGTGAAGATGATCGTCGATGACTTGGGCTCGTTCGGAGCCGGCGCCTACTTCGCCGCACTGCGGGCTGCCGGTGTGCAATTGGAGGTCTACCATCCGGTCTTCTCTGCCGACCTTTGGCGACTCAACTATCGGACGCACCGCAAGCTCCTCGTGGTCGATGGCAAGATCGGTTTCATCGGCGGCGTGGGGATCGGCGACGAATGGCATGGCCACTCCAGCGGCTCCGACGAGTGGAGGGATCTGCACTATCGAGTCGAGGGGCCAGTCGTGGCGCAGTTGCAAGCGGCGTTCCACTCCAATTGGTTCGCCGTTCATCACGAGGTCATTCTTGGCCCCGGATATTTTCCAGCGCTCACCGAAATCGGCCATGCCCGTGCGGGTGCATTCTTCAGTGCTCCACAGCGTGGGCGTTACACGGTAGGTTTGATGTATCACCTCGCGATTGCGGGGGCTCGGGAATCCTTACTCATTGAGAATCCCTACTTCGTCCCGGACAGAGCGCTCACCGAAGCACTCTGCGCGGCGGCACAACGCGGGGTAAAGGTAAAGGTGATTATGCCCGGCCGCCACATCGACTTCTCACCGGCACGTCTGGCTTCTCGAAAACGCTGGCCGCGTTTACGCGCCGCGGGAGTCGAACTCTACGAATTCCGCGGAACCATGCTGCACTCGAAGCTCCTTGTCGCGGACAGCCTTTTCGTCTCGGTCGGCTCCGCCAACTTCGATCCGCGTTCTCTAGCCATCAACGATGAGGCCAACCTCGTCGTTCTCGATCCTAGCTTCGCTCGGGAACAAGAGCGCGTCTTCGAAAGTGATCTTCAACGCTCTCGTCCGGTCGATTTGCAATCTCCGATTCTGTCGGGAGTCATTGACCTGCCGATTCGCTGGTTTCAATCAACATTCGAGCGGCAATTTTAACCACGGGTATTGCCTCATCATCAGAAAAAAATCGCACGCGGCTGCTCGTGCCCGGATAGTCGAGGCCGAGCTGTGTGAGATGCGGGAATGGACGCGGACAGACGAACGGTGGGGCAATCGGAAACCGGCGATCGGATATCCGGTTGAGCGCAGATGGACTTCCAACGGAAAACCTTACGGAAATGTAAGAATACCGGCCGCGACAACCGCGAAGGCGTCGGCCATCGTTCCGCTCTCAAAAAACTTCAGCACCAGCCAGACTATGAACCACTACCCACACATTTCCGCGAACCCACTTCGTCGCGAGCGCCTCGTTGATCTTGCCCAATTTCGCAGATCCGCCGTCACACCCGAAAGTCCTTCGCTGCTCGTTGAAGCCGATGCGCAGCGTTCGCCGGCGGAAGAGATCGGCGGGGGCGAGGGCGATGCAGAGCCTCTTCAATAAGATCACGGGGTTCCGATTTGGCGCTGGCGGATGGCAGAGCAGCGCGGGTGCGGGTGCGCTTGCCAAAGCGGGATGAACTCAGCACCGAAGCCGAGTCCGATGACCGCGGTGTTCAGTTTTCGTGTACTCATGGAATGGATTCATTGGGTGGGGCGATGGAGGAAGGAGAGACAGCGGCGCGAGGGGCCGGCGTGGCGCGGCTGTTTTTTGAGCGTCAGGTAGTCGATATCCACATCGGCGGCACTGCTGCCGGTGAAATAGAGCAGCCGGCCGAGACCATTCTTCGGAGCGAGGTTATCGCATTCCACCACGGCCCAATGGCCGCTGGTGCCCGGCACCACCGCGCCCACGAATGGGCATCGGCGGATTGTTGCTGCGCAGGGTGATCAGGGTCTCGGCGTGGGTGCGGACTCGGAGCCGGAATTTTCCGGTTGGGCCCGCCGCGGTTTGGTTCAGGATGCTCTCGCGCAACGGATCCCCCGGCTGCTATAATAGTTCGCCCTCGTTCCCCGTTATGAAAAATATCCGGTCCCGTTTCTTTGCTCGGACAATACTCGTCGCGGGTATTGCGCTCACTTCACTCTGCCACGCCACCGCGCCAGCCGCAGACGCCGGCCAACAAATCCCAGAGCCGCTCAAGGCTTGGGAAACGTGGGCGACGTGGGACGACACCCAGCGCGCCTGTCCGACGCCCTACTCCGACGCGAACAAGCACCTGTGCTTCTGGCCTTCCCGTATGGGCTTGCAGGTGAACCAGACCGGCGCGCAGTTCGACATGGTTGTGACGGTCTTCAGCGAAACCTGGGTGCCGTTGCCGGGCGGGACGAGCGTGTGGCCGACCGGCGTGAAGTCGAACAATTCGCCCGTCGTGGTGATCGAGCACAACTTGAATCCGGCGGTGCGCTTGAGCGCCGGCACCTTTCACCTCGAAGGCGCTTACCAGTGGAACGCGGTGCCGCAGCGCATCTCCATCCCGCGCGAGATCGGAATTCTCGCGCTGGTCATCGATGGCCAGCCGGTGGAGGCGCCGTCGTGGGACGCGCAGGGTGATCTCTGGCTGAAGCGCGGTGCCTCGACCGAGGAGGTGGACACGAACTCCCTCTCGATGAAGGTCTACGCGATGATCGAAGACGGCATCCCGCTGTGGCTGCACACCGAGGTGGAGCTCATCGTTTCCGGCAAGAGCCGCGAAGAAGATCTTGGTGTCGTGCTGCCCGAAGGCTGGAAACTCTCGTCCGTGGAAGGTCCGATCCCGGTCGCCGTGGACGATGCGGGGCGGATGAAAGCGCAAGTGCGCGCGGGGCGGTGGAAACTGAAGGCCGACGCGTTTCGGTTGGATCAGCCTAAGGAAATTCGCTACGCGACCGGCGCGAAGCCGGCCGTCGCGGAGGAATTTGTGGGCTTCCAGGCAAAGCCAGATTTTCGGACGGTCGAGATTGCGGGGATGCCTGCCGTCGATGTGTCGCAGACGACCTTTCCGGAACAATGGCGCGGCCTCCCCGTGTATCGCTGGGACACCGGCACACCATTTCAGGTCGAGGAACGCATGCGCGGCATGGGACAGCAAAAGCTCGAAAGGCTGCACATCTCCCGCGAATGGTGGCTCGACGAAAACGGGCACGACCTAACTTTTCGCGATACGATCTCCGGACACATGCAGCAGATCTGGCGGCTCGACGCGGCCGCCGGGCAGGACCTCGGCTCGGTGCGCAGCAGCGGGCAGGGCCAACTCATCACGCGCAATCCCCAGGATGGCGCCGCCGGGGTGGAAATTCGTACGCGCAATCTCAACCTCGAAGCCACCGGGCGCATGGCCCGCGCTGCGTCGCTCCCGGCCACCGGCTGGCGCGCAGATGCCGACTCGCTGCAAATGACGCTCAACCTTCCGCCCGGCTGGCGGCTCTTCGCGCTCTTCGGCGCGGATTGGGTGCATGGCGATTGGCTCACCGCGTGGACTCTACTCGACCTGTTTCTCCTACTCGTTTTCACCCTCGCGGTCTTCCGGCTGTGGGGTCTCCGCGCGGCGCTGCTGGCCTTCGCAGCCTTCGGCCTCTCGTATCATGAACCCGATGCGCCGCGTTATCTCTGGCTCGTCCTGCTCGTACCGCTCGCCCTGCAACGGGTGGTGCCGGAAGGCTGGGGCCGGCGGGTAGTGCACATCGGGAAATGGATCGCGGTCGGCATGTTTGTCCTCGTGTTTGTGCCCTTTGTCGCCGGACAGGTCGTCGAAGCGCTCTATCCGCAATTGGAACCGAACGCCGTCTACGGTGCGACGAACGTGAGACACTTTGCTCACACACCCGATTTCGCGGCTACTCCCAACAGCCCGGTCGCTCCCCAAGCAATGGCGGACGGCGAAGGCCGGGCCACGTTGAGCAGGAGCGCAGACGTCACGACCGCAACCATTTCGTCGAGCCTCTCCTTGAAGAAGGGCTGGGCAGCTTCGGACAACATGAGCTACGATGCGAAGGCCCGCATCCAAACCGGCCCCGGCGTGCCGGAGTGGACGTGGCGGGAGGTGAGCTTCGGGTGGAATGGCCCGGTCTCCGCCACGCAACAAGTCCGCCCGATCCTGATCTCCCTCACTCTCGAGCGTGTGCTCACCGCGCTGCGCATTGTGCTGCTGCTCCTACTCGCCGCAATGTTGCTCGGCGTGCGCCAGATCGGCGGCGCCGTTTTCAGGGCGAGTGGAAAAGCCGCCGTGCTACTCGTCTTCGCGATCCTCATTTCGAATGCCTCGGCGCAAACGACGATCCCCGATGCGAACACGCTCGAAACATTGCGCAAGCGCTTGCTCGAGGTTTCCGACGCTTACCCGCACGCGGCAGACATCCCAACCGCGACGCTCACGATTCATGAGCAAAAGGTCGTTCTCGATGCGGAGATCCACGCCGCCGCCCGCACCGGCGTGCCGCTGCCGGGCCGCCTGCCCGGGTGGTCGCCCGTGACCGTGCTCGTCGATGACAAGCCCGAAGTTTCGATGCGGCGCGACGATGGTTACCTCTGGCTGTTGCTCGAGCCCGGCGTGCACCATGTGCACGTCGAAGGCTCGCTGGCCAACGTGACCGAATGGGAATGGACCTATGTGCTCCTGCCGCGCCAGGTGAAGATCGATGCGCCGGAGTGGAATATCAGCGGCGTAAAGCCTGATGGCGTCCCGGAGACGCAGGTCATCCTCACGCGCAAACAAAAGGCCACGGCGCAGCAATCCAGCTACGAGCAGCAGGCCGTGCAATCGATCGCGGTCGTCGATCGCACACTCGAACTGGGGCTGGTCTGGCAAGTGCACACGACCCTGAGCCGGCTGTCGCCGCGCGGTAAAGCCGCGGTGTTGCGCATTCCTCTCGTGCCCGGCGAGAACGTGCTCACTTCCGGAGCCATCGTGAAAGATGGTTTCATCGAAGTGCGTCTCGGAGCACAGGAGCAATCCTTCGCGTGGGAGAGCGAACTCGCCGTGACCAAGGAACTCACGCTGTCCGCTCGCGCCGAAGATACCTGGGTGGAACGCTGGCATCTCGTGGCCTCGCCGGTGTGGAATGTCACGCTCTCCGGTCTCGCACCAATTTTTGAACCGACGGATGCGAATCTCGTGCCGGTGTGGCATCCGTGGCCCGGGGAAAGCGTCGCGCTCGCGATCAGCCGGCCCGAGGCCATGGCCGGAGTGACGGTCACCGTGAATCGCGCCGCGCACGAATTAACGCTCGGCAAACGCCAACGCACTTCCCAACTGGACCTCGCGCTACGGTGCAGCCTCGGCGAAGACTTCCTCGTCGACTTGCCCGCCGACGCCGAAGTCACTTCACTCACGCACGATGGCGCGGCGATCCCCGTGCGCAAGGAGGCCAGTAAGCTCATCATCCCCGTGCATCCCGGCGAGCAGAAGATCGCCATCGGCTGGAAACGCAACGTGCCCCTCAGCGTGCGCGTCGCTACCGACGAAGTGCGCCTGCCAGTGGAAAGTGCCAATATCCAAAGCACCATCACGGTGCCCGAGGATCGCTGGGTGCTGTGGGCGAGCGGGCCACAGCGCGGGCCTGCGGTGCGCTTTTGGGGCATCCTCATTTGCTCGCTGCTCGCCGCCCTCCCGCTGGGCCGCATGGCGCGTTCGCCGCTGGCTTCGGCGGAGTGGATGCTGCTCGTCATCGGCCTCACCCAGGTGCCCTTGCCCGCGGCGCTCGCTGTCGTCGGCTGGCTTTTCTTCATTGCCTGGCGGGGCAGCGATTCCTTCCAGCAGCAGCTCGGCAGGGTGAGCTACAACTTTTTGCAAATCGTGCTCATCCTGCTCACCGCCGCCGCGCTCGGTATTCTGCTCACCGCCGTCGGCGAAGGACTGCTCGGCCGCCCGGAGATGTTCATCACCGGCAACGACTCCACGCAAACCGCACTGCGCTGGTTTCAGGCGCGCAGCGACGGTCTGCTCCCACACTGCGAATGCGTTTCGATTTCCATCTGGTGGTATCGTTTCTTCATGCTCGTCTGGGCGCTCTGGCTGGCCATGGCGCTGATTCGCTGGCTGCAGTTGGCTTGGAAGAACTTCGGCAGCGGCGGTTATTTCCGGCGGAAACCCAAGGCGCAGGCAGTCCCGCCAGCAGCGGCGGCGGTGCCCCCGCCGATGCCGCCATCGATGCCCGCGAAGTAACACGTGGCGTGGCTTTTCAGGTGCAGGCGCGTGTCCTCACGCGCCGGGCGTTGATCTGTTTCGCAGCGCCAGCCCGGCGCGGGAGGACACGCGCCCTACACCCGAGATCTCACCTCACACCACCAACGATGCGAGCCGCTGCCTGGCAGGCAGGCAGCGGCTCGGAGTCGGAACTTCACGCCGGGCGCAGGAAGTGATTCCAGTCGGCGACGTCGTGATGGTTGCGGATGAAGGCGGTCACCGGCAGGGCGCGCGGCACGCTCGGACGCGTGCGCAGGCGCAGGCCGGCTTCCTGCGGGAGGCGGTCGGCTTTGCGCGAATTCACTTCGCGGTGGGCGAGCACGCAGTTTTCCCACGAGGTTTTGCCACCGCGCGAGCGCGGCACGACGTGGTCGATGTTGCCTTCTTTCGGTGCGAGCTTGCGACCCGTGTACTGGCACACGCCGCCGTCGCGCTCCCAGATGCCACGCGCGCCGAATCTCGGACGGCGCAGCGGCACGCGGGTGTAGTTCGCCGCGACGACCACTGTCGGTACACGCACCGGACCACGCGCGGTCTTCACCGCGAGATCATGCTCGCGCACGGGCAGCGCGACCCAGTCGCTCCATCTCGTCGGCAGGAAGTTGCCGTCCGCAATATCGAGGCCGGCGGCCGCGTCGGAAGCCATCATGCAAAACGCCTCCGCAGGCGTCTTCACGTGGATCGCCTGCCAGTGCCGGTTCAGCACGAGCACGGTTGGTTTGTTCAGGATGTCATTCATTGGATGTTCGATGTTGGGTGTTGGATGTTAGGCGCGCAGCGCCTCAGTCTTCCGCGCGGTCGCCCGCCGGGCACATCTTCACGAGCTTCGGGTCGAAGCGGCCGAGGACGTCGACCAGGTCGGTCTGCGCGGCCATCACTTGCGCGATGTCCTTGTAGACACCCGGCACTTCGTCGAGGCCCGCGGAGAGGAGCTCCACGCCGGCGGCGGCGAGTTGCTTCTTCACCGCGCTCCAGGTGAAGGACTGGAGCGCCTTCGTGCGGCTCATCACACGGCCCGCGCCGTGCGACGCGCTGTGCAGCGACGCGGGCGAACCCTTGCCGCGCACGACGTAACCCGGCGAGGCCATCGAGCCCGGGATGACCCCGAGCACGCCGGCGCCCGCGGGCGTCGCGCCCTTGCGGTGCACGATCACTTCGCGCTCTTCGCCATTCACGACGTGGCGTTCTTTCCACGCGAAGTTGTGATGGTTCTCGATGTCGAGGACGAGGTGCGCGCCGAGCTTGCGCCCGATGTGCTGGTGGATGAGCGCATGATTGGCCGCGGCGTAGCGGCCCATCAAGTTCATCGCGGCCCAGTATTCCTGGCCGTCGGCGTCGTCGAGCGAGAGCCACGCGAGGTGCTTGAGTTCCTTCGGCAAGTGCTCGTGGCGGGCCATCGCGCGCTTGCTGTAGAAATCGCACACCTGCGCGCCCGTGCCGCGCGAACCCGAGTGCGTGAGCAGCGCGAGGT
>NZ_JBDUCX010000051.1:0-32617 GCF_040003245.1 Chthoniobacter sp. | reverse complement strand
GCCGACAGCGCGGGGCGCGCCGGACGCGGGCCGTGCTTGAGCAACTCCGAACCCGGCAGCGGCTCGGGCTTGGCCTCCGCTTCTTTCTTTGGTTCCGGCGGCTTGGGTGGCGGGGGTTTCGGCGCGGCCAGCGGCTCGCCGGGCATCGCCTTGCCGAGTTCGAGATCGGAGACCTTCAGCGCACGCCCTTCATTCAAGTAATCTTTGATGAAGCCGAAGAACGACGGCTTGTACTCATCGACGATCGTGACGTCGGCCTTGGCGGGCACCTCAAGGCCGAGGCCCCAGAAGATACCGTTCACCACCAGGCGGCGCAGGCCTTCGTTCTCGAGGTCCGTCGCGGCGGCCATCGTGGTCGTCAGCACTTTGTTCGTCTTGCCTTCCTCATTTTTCACCTCGCGCGTCCAGACCACCGGCATCATCGGATCGTTCACCCCCTGCTCCACCTTGTCGACGCGCGCCTTCTTGTAATCCGCGGGCGCGGCATCCGGCTTCATGCCCGCGAGCACCTGGCCACGCACGAGGATCTTCGCGTCGGCCTGCGGCTCGGCTTCGTAGACATCGGTGAGGCCGAAAAGATCGGTCACGCCGCGCAGCACCGGATCGTCCTTCGCCCCCGGCTCGATGATGCCCTTGGTCGCCTCCGATTTGTGTTTGCCCCAGTGGCTGACCCAGGTCTCGCCCAGCACCTGCCGCCCGAAACCCTTCACCCAATCGGGGCCGCCGAAGTTGTAGCCGTACTTCGCGTATTTGCTGTCCTTGCCGTAGTTGAAGGCATGCGTCGAGGTGCGCAGCGCGACGAAGGGCACCCCGCGCAGATACGCCTTTTCGAAATGCTCCATCGCTCCGTCCGGCCAATGCCGGAAGCGCAGCGCCATGACCACCGCGTCCGCCGAATCGAGCGCCTCGGGATGCGAGAGCGAATCCCCTTTGTTGGGATTGATGCGCCCATCGTCCTCCACGGAAAAGAGCACCGTCGTCTTGAAGCCGAGGCGCTGACTGAGGATCTTCGCCAGCATGGGCAGCGATTCTTCCGAGCGATATTCCTCATCGCCGGCGAGCAGCACCACATGCTTGCCTTTTCCCGGGCCGTCCTTGCCTTCAAAGGTGAGCCAGGTTTTTTCCTCCGCATGGACGGAGAACGCAGTGACCGCCAGGGCGGCAAGGAGGGAAACGAGCGAGCGATGGAGCTTCATAGCAGTGGTAATGGGGAACCCGCGGGCGCGGGGATGCAGTGTATGCGCCTTAATGAGGCCGCGTCGCAAGACCTTAGCTATCGAACCGCCCGGGCGGGCGCCTACTTCGCCGCTTTCAAATAGCGGTCGAAGAAGGCCAGCACCAACGGTCGCAGGTCTTTTTCCTTCGGTTGAAGGGTAAAGCTGTGCGGCGCGTCGGGAATGATTTCCACCTGGTACGTCGCCCCCTTGGCTTTCAGCGTCTCGGCGAATTTTTCCGACTGCGACACATCCACCGTCTTGTCCGCTGTGCCGTGCAAGATGAGCATGGGCGGGGAATCTGCATGCACATAGGTGAGCGGGGACGCCCTCTGGTAGAGCTCCGGCGCTTCCTCGCTCGTCTTGCCGAACATCGCGCTGTCGTGCCATTCGGCCATGCTGGCGATGCCGTACATGTCCACGCCGCACTGCACCTGGCAGGGAAAATTGCCGTAAGGACCGTCGGGGTCGAGCCGGTCATTGACATTCGTCAAGGTGACGAGCGAAGCCAGCGTGCCGCCCGCCGAGCCACCGATCACACCGATATGATTCGGATCGATCTGCAACCGGTCCGCATTGGCCCGCAGCCAGCGCACCGCCGTTTTGCAGTCGAAGAGATTCTGCGGCCAGACCGGACGCGAAATGTCGGCCAGCGCGTAGTCGATACTCATCCCGATGTAGCCATTGCGCGCCAGCGTGCTGCCGATATTCAACTCGCGCGCCGCATCGCGATGACCGCCCGTGAAGCCGCCGCCGTGAATGATGACCACTGCCGGAACACGCTGTCCTGGCGAAATTTCCGGCGGCAGATAGAGATCCGCGAGTTCGGTGCGTCCAGCGCCAAGATAGGGCACTTCACGCTCAATGCGGATATCGGTGGGGTCCGTCGCGCGCAGGGTCGCGGCGACGGCCATTATAGATGAAATGACAAA
The DNA here is from genome assembly GCF_040003245.1 of Chthoniobacter sp. NCBI lineage: Bacteria > Pseudomonadati > Verrucomicrobiota > Spartobacteria > Chthoniobacterales > Chthoniobacteraceae > Chthoniobacter > Chthoniobacter sp. The sequence goes on along the minus strand of NZ_JBDUCX010000051.1, from coordinate 30,471 downwards.
CAGGAGGCGTTTCATGGGGAATGAGGGGGGCCGGACGGTTAGCACATCCCGCCACCGTCCACAAGTATGCGCGTTTTCGCGTAGTGACCTCGCTTGTTAAAAAGGTGTGAGTGAGCGTCGATTCCAAGGACAGTTCATAATCATCCCGAGCACCTCACTCCCCGGCCCGCTTTTCCCCTCGCCTAAACTCTGGCGTGCGATCATTTTTCACCGGCAACCTCTCCAACTTTCTATGAGTGAAGAATCCGCACAGGACGACGACCAGGATCTCGGGCTTGCCGCCATCGCCCTTTTCAAAGATCTCTCGCCCGAGGCCCTCGAAAAAATGTCGAGCCTCCTCGAGAACGTCAACTTCAAGGCGGGCGACATCATCTTCCACGAGCACGAAAAAGGCGACGCGCTCTATGTGGTGCATTCCGGCAACGTGCGCATCTGGGTGCACGATGAGGACTCCAAGGACGTGACGCTCGCCGAGTTGGTGCCCGGCGATTTCTTCGGCGAAATGTCCGTGCTCGATGGCGGCGAGCGCTCCGCGAATGCCACGGTCACGGCGGACGGCGTGTTGCACCGCTTGAGCCGCGCCGATTTCCAGGAATTCCTCCTCGCGCATCCGCAGGCCGCGCTCGAAGTCATCCGCGGCATCACGAACCGCCTGCGCCAGACCAATCTCCTCGTCTCCCAGCGCATCAGCCGGAACGTCAACGAGGAGATGGACGACCGCCTCACCTTCGGCCAGCGCATCGCGGACAAGGTCGCGACCTTCGGCGGATCGTGGACCTTTATCTTCATCTTCGGCGGTATCCTTGTGGTCTGGATGGCCGTCAACAGCTTCATCCTCTCCCACATCGGCCAGGGACCGGAAGGCGCCCAGTGGGATCCCTATCCCTACATCCTCTTGAATCTCCTCCTCTCGACGCTCGCCGCGCTCCAGGCGCCGGTCATCATGATGTCGCAAAACCGCGCCGCAGAGAAAGACCGCCTCGCCGCCGAGCTCGACTACCACGTCAATCTCAAGAGCGAACTCATGCTCGAGGAACTCATCCGCAAGACCCGCGCGCAGGATGCCGAGATCGACTTCCTCGTGCGCAGCCTCAAGGCAGTGAAGGACAAGCTCGCCTGCCCGGAGGAGGCATAGAGCGCGAAGCTCTTGGTTCGGTCTCACTCGCTCCGAGGTTAACGCTATGAGCTGGCGATCCATTTTAGTGGTAGTCGGCATCGGTATCGTCATCCTCCTGGCGGCCGCAGGCGCGTATTTCGAGGGCGTGTGGATTCCGAATGCGCCCGACCCAGGACAATACCCCATTCGCGGCATCGACGTGTCGGGTCACCAGGGAGTCATTCAATGGAACGGGGTGCCACGCGCTTCCGTGCAGTTTGTTTATATCAAGGCAACCGAGGGGCAGGATTTTCGCGACCAGCGCTTTGTCGAGAACTGGCGGGGTAGCGCAGAGGCCGGGCTGCGGCGGGGCGCTTATCATTTCTTCACCCTCAAATCGACCGGCCTGCAACAGGCGGCCAACTTCACCGCGGTCGTCCCCAAGGATCCCGATGCATTGCCTCCAGTCGTCGATGTGGAGTTGTGGGGCAACTCGGAAACCCGGCCATCGGTCGCGAATTTCCAACACGAGCTGTCGGATTACATGGGAGTCGTCAGGGCCTTCTACGGGCGTGAGCCCGTCGTCTATACAGCCAATGATTTCCGGAACTACTTCCTTCGCGATTTTCCCGTCAAGGAGTTGTGGATTCGTTCCGTCCTGACCTCACCACGGATCTCCGATAACCCGCCGTGGCGGTTTTGGCAGTTCTCCGAAAAGGGACGCGTCCCTGGCATCAACGGCTTTGTCGACCAGAACGTCTTTCACGGCGATGCCGGGGCTTTGGAAACATTCATCCACCAAGGCCGGTAAGTGCCGGTGACGGGCCCACGCCGCTAAGTTTTCGCGGGCTGCTGGCTCAATGTATCGACACCCCCGCCCTGCCTCCCATGATTCGTCTCACCCATTCTCTCGTCGTAGCTGGCTGGCTCGCCATCGCCCTGGCCGCCAGCCATGCTGCAGATACCGCCCCGCTCGCGGCGGTACTGCAAAGTGCCGTGGATAAACATCTGGTCGGTGGCGCGGTCGTTTTGGTGGCGAACAAAGAGCGTGGGCTCGACCTGGAAGCCGCGGGCTATTCGAGCTTGAGCGCGCAGACGCCGATGAAAGCGGACAGCCTCTTTTGGATCGCCTCAATGAGCAAGTCGTTCACCGGCACGGCGCTCATGATGCTGGTGGACGAGGGCAAGCTGAAGCTGGACGATCCCGTGGAAAAATATCTGCCGGAGTTCAAGGGGCAGATGGTGGAGGAGGACAGCATAGAGCGGCATCCGCCGCGGCATCCGATTACCGTTCGCGAGGTCATGGACCACACCAGCGGCGTGGTCACTCCGCAGGACCCCGCTTTCAAGGGCAAGACGACTTTGCAGGAGATCGTCGAGGTCATTGGCAAGTCGCCCTTGCACCGCGAACCGGGCACCAAGTACGAATACAACAATCAGGGCATCAACACCGGAGGGCGCCTGATCGAAGTCCTCTCGGGGGTGCCGTACGCGGACTTCATGCAACAGCGCCTTTTCACCCCGCTGGAATTGAAGGACACCACCTTTTTCCCGACGGAGGAACAGGGCGCGCGGCTGGCCAACACCGCCAAGTTCATGGCAGACAAAACCAGCCTCGAAGATGTCGGATTTAGAAAGCAGCTTCCGGCGGCGCTGAGCGAGAAACTTAGCCATGGCCAGAAGATCCCGGAGGCGTTGCTGGATAACTTCGGCGGAGGGGTCATTCCCGATCTCGTCAATCATTACGCCCAACCGGCCGGTGGTCTTTACTCGACCGCCGGCGATGTCGGACGGTTTTGCCAGATGTTGCTCAATGGCGGCACGTGGCAGGGCCGGCGCTACCTTTCCGCGGAGGCGCTCAAACAACTGTCGACCAATCAGACAGGAGACGTTCCCGTCAATCCGGATGAAGGCTACGGCGTCGGATGGTCCGTGAAGATCAAGAACAACGAGGGGTCCGACGTGGGGAGTTACGGCCACCGGGGCGCGCGGCGGACGGCCATGTGGATCGACCCGAAGGACGACCTCGTCATGGTGGTGATGATCCAGCGCATGGACATGAGCGGCGAGCAGCAGAAGGAGTTTTACGGTTCCGTCTTTCGGGCCATGGTGGAAAAATTCGGCCGAAAATAATTTGTGGCTCACCCTCTCGCCCGCCCGTTCCTTCTCCTCCCGTTCGTCGTGGCGATGGCTACGGCGTCCGCGGCCGATCCAGGCCCGCTCGCGCCGGTCCTGCAAAAGTCGATCGACCGGCATATCGTGTCCGGCGCGGTGGGACTGGTGGCCGATCGCGATCACGTGCTCGATCTCGAGGCCGTCGGCGAATCGAGCGTGAACGCCCACACGCCGATGCAGACGGACAGCCTGTTTTATATCGCGTCGATGACCAAGACCTTCACCGGGGCCGCAGTCATGATGCTCGTGGACGAGGGCAAGCTGACGCTGGACGATCCGGTGGAGAAGTATCTGCCCGAATTCAAGGGCCAGATGGTGGTGGAAGACAAACAGCCTCCGCATCCACCGAAGCACCCCATCACCGTCCGCGAGATCATGAGCCATACCAGCGGGCTGACGGGGTCGGACGATCCCGACGTCAAACGCTTCTTCACCCTGAAGGAAGCGGTCGCAACGATCGCCTCGAAGCCCCTCCAGTGGGAACCGGGCACGAAGTACAAATACAACAATAGCGGCATCAATACGGGGGCGCGTCTCGTCGAAGTGCTCTCCGGCGTGCCTTTCACCGACTTCCTGCAAAAGCGCCTTTTCACGCCCCTGGAATTGAAGGACACGACCTACTGGCCCGATGAGGCGCTGGCCAAACGGCTCGCCAACACAACCGCGATGACAGCGGACAAATCGGGCCGCGAAGACATCCTGGACGCCAAAGACCTGACCACCGAAGCCCGGCAGAAATTCAGCCAGGGCGTGAAAGTACCGCAGCCGATGCTCAATAACTTCGGGCAGCAGATGCTCTTCAATTACGGCCATCATTTCGGCGAGGGGTCTCATGGGATTTGCTCCACCGCCAGCGATATCGGGCGCTTCTGCCAGATGCTCCTCAACCGCGGCGAATGGCAGGGCCGACGTTATCTTTCGGAAGAAGCGGTCAAGCAGATGGGCGCCATCCAGACGGGCGAGGCGCCGACTCCCCCGGAGCTGGCGTATGGCATTGGAGTGTTCGTCATTAAAAAGGATGACCAAGGTCCGTCCGTCGGGAGCTTCGGCCACTTCGGAGCGCGCAAAACCTGCATGTGGATCGATCCCAAAAACCAGATCGTGATGGTGCTGATGGTGCAGAGTTCCGACATGACCAAGGAACAGCAGAAGGAACTTTACAGCACCTTTTTCCAGACCGCGGTGGAGAAGTTTGGGTGGAAGGGGGAGTAGGCTGAGCGGAGCTTCCTAAAAACTGTCATCCTGAACTAAGCTTGTCGAAGGATGACATCGTTTTCACGCCGCCTCAAAAATCTCCGCGCCGCTCGGCGCCACCGCCTGCCATGTCTGCTGGCAATGGGGGCAGGTCGCCGCATCGACGGGCCGGGGGCGGCCGCAGTGCGGACAGGGGACGCGCGCCGCCCACGCCGTGGCGAGGCGATAGGCGAGGAACCCCGCCAGGCCGAAGACCAACGACACGATCATCCAGGTGACCGTGCGGTGCGCGGGGAAGCCCAGGCGTCGCGCCCAAACACCGGCGGCGGCGCTGAGCAGCACGGCCCAGACGACGAGAGTCGCCAGCTCGCCAGGCGATGGCTGGATGACCACGGCCGGCGTGATCATGGCCAGGGCCGGATGGGTATCGGTGGGATCGTCGTCGGCGTGGCGGTAAAGGAAGGACGCGAGGAGCGAAGGTCCGGGCAGATCGATCAACCGGAGCGCCCGCATCAACAAGGTGGGCGGCCGGGGGTGATAATTCGTCGGCGGCGGGGAGTAGGTAGCCACCCGCTTCCCTTGTCTATCGAGCGCATCGAGGTGGACCTCATCCTGAAAGACGCTCCGACTGTAGTAGTGCGGAATGTATTCCACAAACGTCAACGCAAAGTCTTCGGTGGCGGTAATGCTCACCTGTGGCATCGCGGCGGCAGGATAGCCGTACGGGACCGTGAAAACCGGCGCACCCTCGGACGTGCTGATCCGGATTTCGTTGCCGAGGGCGACGGCAATGCGCGGGTGTTCGTTGTCGTAGGGAAAGCGCAGCAACCCGTAGACGGTCTCGCTCCCGACATGAAGTAGCGGGATCATCTGGCGCTCCGTGAAATCGACAGCCAGGACTTGGGGACCGACCCAGCAAAGATAGGGACTGGTTTGCGAAAGCTCGGCCTGGGGATCGGAGGCGAAGGGCTGGATCGCCGCCCCGACGCTCTTGAAGCCCTCGGCATCGCAGATGCCAATGCAACGGGCGCTGAGCTTGTCGTAGCCGATGAAATAGCTGCGGGCGCCGGGAAGGAGATACCAGACCTCCGCGCCGCCGTACATGCCGGCCACCCCTTCCACCCGGCCTTGCGACGAACGGAAGTTCCCCCGGTAGTGCCGGCCGCGGGCCAACGTGCGATCCGCCAGCATATTGGCCGACAGCCCGTACATGCTGGTGCCGTTGCCGACGTACTTTTCGTCGGTTACGACATTGCCCTGCAAATCCTGGAGCACGCTTTGGCCTTTGTCGTCGCCGTGCAGGAGGAAGACCGTGCCATCGCGCGCGATGGAAAGGCGGGTATAAGTGTAGCCTTCGAAGGAGCGGCGGGGCAGGTAGCTCAAGGCGAGGCCGATCAGGACCAGCCCCGTCTGCAGGCCGACGAGGATCGGCAGTCCGAACGCCAGGCGGCTGGCCCATGAACGCTGCGCGAGGGAGCCCAGCATCGCCCCCCACGCCGCGACGAAGAGGGTGACCATCGCCCCCAAGGGCAGCAGAAAGGGCGAGAGGCCGGTGAGGTGGAGGCAGAAAATGGCAACCAACGCGAGGACGATCACGCCGCGGGAACCAAACCAGCGCCCCCCATGCAGGCCCACGAGCACCGCGCCGAAGTAGAGCACCGCCCCGAGCAGAATGTCACTGAGAGGGGGCCACAGGAGGCTGGGCACAAATGGCGCCGGTGCCCGGCCCGGCGAGACGACATAAGCGGTGCTGGCCAGGAGCGGCAATCCAGTCGCGAGCACGTACAACACCAGCCCGGCGATGACCTTGCCGAGAAAGATCACGTGGCGCGGGACCGGGCGGTGCAACAGGCTCGCCCATTGGTCGCGGCGCAATTCGGGCAGGATCTGCAAGGAGCCGAGGACGGCGCCGACCGCCGCGCAGCCAAAGGAACTGACCAGCAGGAAGGACTCGCTGCACAACGTGACCCCTTCCATTTGGATCGCTTCCCAGCCCGAGGAGAGGGTGAAGATTTCGGCCAGGAGAAGGACGAAAAAGGCGAGTGCGGCCCACCGGAGGTTTTCCCGCAATTCTTTCCAGATCATGGTTTTCATGGGCGTCGCGATGAGTTCAGGCGGTGACCGGGGAAGGCGCCGGGGCCGATTCGATGATCTCGGTACCGTCGGCGGCGGGTGGCGGCCAGGCGACTCCGCAATGGGCGCAATTCTCCTCCGCGATGTGGCGCGGCCGGCGGCAGGCCGGGCACGAGACGGTGCGCGGACGCTCCCCCGCCAGCCAGAACATCACAAAGCCTGGCAATCCCAAGACAAGCACACTCGCCGCCCAGGCCCACTGGCGGCGGTCCGAAAGCTGGGCCCGGCGCGCCCAGAAAAAGGTGACTACCGAGAGCGCCAGCGCCAGGAGGAGGACGGTGATGCAAACCCGCTTCGTCGTCGGGAAATCGCGCCCCAGCCTCTCCTTGAGGTCATTGCGCAGGCGTTCGGAGCCGAAGGCCGCGCCGATGCGCCGGTAGAGCAGATCGCCGAAGAAAAACGCCGGGCTTTGCGCCCGCGCCGCCAGGTAACTGCTCCAGGTGGATGCGTCCCCGTGCGACGGCATGCGGGCGAGGGTGTAGGAGGCGAGCACCTGGCCCGTGGCGTCCACCACATCCACGTAGCTGGGCATGTTCTTGCGGGTGTTCCAGTCGATCCAGTTGCTCGGATCGTAGCGGAGGACGAAACGATCCATCGACTTGAGCACACCCAGCCCGATGCTCCCCCAGCGATCCACGTCGTGATGGTAGGGCAGCGTGGCCACCACATGCGTGTTGGCATCGTAGACCGTCATCGCGGTTCCGAAGGCGATCCCTTTGAAATCGACGCTGCCGCTGGCCACGTTGGCCCAGGCGTGGCACATCCCGTAAATGGGCGCCGGCGCCGGCAGGTCAAGGGAGATAAACTGTTGCCGGGAAAAGCGGGCGACGTGCAGGCTCTGCGGCGTGGTCACGAAGAGCGTATCGCCCCCGGACTGGGAATTATCGGAGTCCCTGGCAAAGCCTTGCACCGGCCGGCCGGGTGGGGCGAAGCCTTCCACACCGAGTTGCGCAAACTCCTGCTTTTTCTGCGGGAGAAAGCCGACAAAACGCCGATCGTCGCGGAGATAAAACCACTGCTCGTAGCGCGGGTAAATGTAGGCCTGGAGAGCGTAGAGGTACTTGTAGTATTGGCGATAAGCCGTGTTGTACGACTGGCGTTTCCAGCCGTGCGAATCACCGATATAGGAGGTGGCGGTGTTCATCCCCAGGGTGTAACTGCGCACCCGGTCGGGCCGGTACTTGGGATCGGCAAACGGCTTGCCATCCACGTCCAGGGCCGACACCACGATACTGTTTTTATATTCGAGGCGCACCGGCACCCCATCCGCCAACACCTCCCAGTTGCCATACTGGCTTTCGGTCTTGTTGCCCGCCATCACCCCGATCATTTTCAGCAAATCGCCCGCCCCACAGGCCCCGTAAAAGACCACGACGAGGAAAGCGATGCGCCCGGCCCATGATCGGCCACGCAGCGTGTCGCGCGCGTGGATCGCTCCCCAGCCCGCCACGCCCAGGACAAGGGCCATGGTGAGGCCCGCTTCGACGGCGACGCGGAAGAGACCTTCATGCAGGGCGAAGACCGAGACGTGAAAGGCGGCGAAGAAAGGCAGCGCGCGCAACAGGAGACTGCCGCCCTGCAAGGCGATGGTCAGCGCCGCGAAATAGTAGCAGAAGCCGACCAGCAAATCCGCCAGGCCCGGCTGGGTCATCGCGGGAATGAAGGGCGCATTGACATTCCCCGGCGTGGCCACGTGCCAGACGACAAACAGAAACGGCACGCCCGCGCCGACGAGGTAGAGCAGCACCCCGGCCAGCGCCTTGCCGAGGTAGATCCGCCCGCGCGGCAAGGGCCGGTGCAGCAGGGCCGCCCAGCGGTCGCGCTTGAGCTCCGGCAGCACTTGCAGGAAGCCCAGGCCCAGCCCGACCACCGCATTACCGAAGGTGGTGACGAGCAGAAACTGCTTTTTGCACAGCGTGATGCCGTCGTTGAAGTAGGTGTCGACATCCATCCCATTTTGCGAGTGGTGGATGGCGTAAAGTTGCGCCGCACCGAGAGCCAGCATGGCCAGCACCGCCCACAGGATGTTTTCCCGCAATTCCTTCCAGACGAGCGCTCTCATTGGTGGCCGTTGCGTTGGTGAGTGAAGAAGGTCTTTTCGCCGCGTTCGCCGACGTAGCTGACAAAGGCGTCCTCGAGGGTCATGTCCATCGGCTCCATCGATTCGGGCTGCAGGGCGGCAAGCTGCGCTTCGACCTCGGGAGTGACGTTGACGAGCGTCATGAGCAGCTCGCGATCGGTGCGGAAGCTCTCGAGCAGGCCGGGCACCGGTGGCGGCGCGGGCGGCGTATCGCGGAATTTCAAGACATAGTGCCGCAGGCGCTGGCGGAAGGTCTCGACCGTGCAATCGGCGCGCACGCCCCCGCCATCGAGCACCACGATGCGATCGGCCACGCGCTCCTCGTCGGAGAGCAGGTGCGACGAGAAGAGGATGGTGCGATGCGGCTGGCGGGTGACGTAGAGCATCGATTGCAGCAGGCTGCGGCGGGCCACGGGATCGAGGCCGAGGGCGGGATCGTCGAGCACCAGCAACTCCGGCTCCGGCGCGAGCGTGAGAGCGAGGCACAGCCCCGCGCGCTGGCCGCGGGAGAGGTGGCCGGCCTTCATCTTCGGCGTGAGCCGGAAGTGGGTGATGACCGCCTCGAAGACGTCCTGGTTCCATTTCGGAAAGAAGCTGGCCTGAAATTTTCCGCACTCGCGCACGGTCATCCAGCCGTAGACGTGGTGCCCTTCCGGCAGGTAGCCGATGCGCGCGCGAGTCTCGGGGCTGAGGCGGCTCGAATCCTCGCCGAAGACGCGCGTGCGACCACGGGTGGGCTCTTCCATCCCGAGCAGGATGCGGATGGTGGTCGTTTTGCCCATGCCGTTGCGTCCGAGAAAGCCGTAGATGGAACCCGCGGGCACATTGAGGCAGAGATCGCGCACGATCTCGCGCGTGCCGTAGAATTTCGTGAGGCGATCGATTTCGATGACGGGAGCGGTGTTCATGGCGGGAGTGAAATCAGGCGGTGGCGGGATTGCTTTGCAATTGCTTCCAGGTCTTTTCGAGCAGCGCGCTCACTTCCTTCCACGGCGTGCCCAGCAGCGCGGCTTCGTGGCAAAGCTGTTCGGCGAGATGCCGCAGCCGCCGTTCCTGTTCCGCCTCGGAGAAAACCTGCCGCCGCTCGGCCACGAAAACCCCGCGCCCGGAGCGGCTCTCGAGCAACCCTTCGCGGATCAGCTCCTGGTATGCCCGGGCGACCGTATTGGGATTGATGACCAGCGCCTCCGCCAGCGTCCGCACCGCCGGAAGCTGCTCACCTACCTGCACCGACCGCCCCGCCACCGAGCGCTGAATCTGGTGCATGAGCTGCCGGAAGATCGGCACATCGCTGGCTGGGGAGATGATGAAACCTAGCGGCATAGGTGTATTAATTCATTAATACACTCATCCCGTCAACAATTTCTGTTAAATAATTTTCGGGCCTTATTGCGGCAGCGCAAAGGCCACGATGCTCCCGCCCGAGGGGCGGCCGGACTTTCCTCCACCCGAGGAGATGACGACGTACTGCCGGCCATTCGCGGTATAGGTGCTCGGGGTGGCATTGCCTCCGAACGGCAACGACGCCTGCCAGAGGATGGCGCCGGTGTCCTTGTCGAAGGCGCGGATCGTTTCGTCGGCCGTGGCGCCGATGAATATCAGGCCGCCCGCAGTCACGACCGGGCCGCCGTAATTCTCGGTGCCCGTCGGCGCGATGCCACGCTCGGTCAAGGCCTTGTACTCGCCGAGCGGCACCTTCCATTTGACCTCGCCCGTGTTGAGGTCCACCGCGTTCAGCGTGCCCCATGGCGGCTTGATCGCCGGGTAACCCTCTTGATCCAGCCATCGGCGGAATCCGGCGAAGGCATACGGGGGATCCTTCCGCGCTTTCGTGGATGCGGGCGCGGGCGCTTCATCGGTGCGTCCCGTCGCCGCGGGTGGCGTGATGCCGAGGACGTAATCCAGAATGGCTTCGCGCTCGGCTTCGGGCAGGCGATCGAAGGCCGGCATGCGCCCGGCGCCCGTCTTCGTGACCTGCACCATCTGCTCGCGTGTCTTCCGCTTGGCGACATCGATCAGCGGCGGAAAGCCGCTTGCCAGGTTGCCCGCAAAATCCAGCCCGTGGCAGGCCGCGCAATTGATCATGTAGTCCTTCTTGCCACGCGCCAGCGGGGTGCCGTCGGCATTGCGCGTTTCGACCATCTGCAAGATCCACGGCATCTCGTTGACGTTCACGTAGTAGACGCCATCGGGATCGGCCGCGCCTCCGCCCCATTCCATGCCGCCATCGAAGCCCGGAAACATGATCGTCTCCTTGATGCTCGGTGCCGGAAACGGCCCGAGATTCGGCGAGCTCTGGATGCGATTCAGCGACTGTAATTGCGCCGCCGGTGAAATGTTCGACATGTCCTCCAGGCCAATGTGCTGCCGCGTGAACGGCGCCGGTTTCGTGGGAAACGGTTGCGTGAGGGAAGCCAGTTCGCCGCGCAATTCCGAAGCCGGCTCCGGCTTCTCCTCGATCGGCCAGAGCGGGGTGCCCGTCACCCGGTCGAAGACGAAGAGCAGCCCTTGCTTGGTACCTTGCGCGACCGCATCCACCTTCTTGCCGTCATGCATTACGGTCAGCAGCACCGGCGGGCAGGGCAGATCCCGGTCCAGCAGATCGTGGTGCACGATTTGGAAATGCCAAAGCCGCTTCCCGGTGGCCGCGTCGAGCGCCACCAACGAGTTGGCGAAGAGATTCGCGCCATGCCGCTCCGCGCCGTAGAAGTCGGGCTCGGCCGTCTTGGTGGCGACGTAGACGATCCCGCGTTGCTCATCGAGAGACTGGCCGCACCACGGCATGAGCCCCGTCGCGGTCTTGTACGCGCCGTCCGGCCATGTGTCGTAACCTACTTCTCCCGGACGCGGGATGAGATGGAAAATCCAGCGCCGCTCGCCGGTCCGCACATCGAAGGCGCGCATCGCCCCCGGGCCGCCGAAGCCCCCGATGATGAGCAGATCCTTGTAGGTCACCCCGGGCGTATTGAGGCCCACCGCCGGGGTGCCTTCCACGTCCAACCCAGTGCCCAGATGGAGCGCGCCATTCTGCGCGAAGCTCCGGATCACCTGCCCGGTCTTGGCATCCAGCGCGTAGAGATAATTCCCCGCGGCGGTAAAGATGCGCTGCTCGCCGCCCGATTCGTTCTGCCAAAAGACCAGCCCGCGCTGCCGGCTCCGCCCCCCGCCCTTTTCCGATTGCGGGTCCCACTGCCAGAGCTCGCGTCCCGTGGCCGCGTCGAGCGCGATCACTTTCCGCGTGGGCGACGCCGTGTAGAGCACCCCGGCCACGATGAGATTGTTCGCCTGGTATTCGCCCTTGTCGCCGGTTTCATAAGTCCACGCGACCTTGAGCTGCGCGACGTTGCCGCGATCGATCTGCCGGAGCGGTGAGTACAGGCTGCGTGACTTGCTGCCGAGATAAGCCGGCCAGTCGGCATCGGCGGATGATGCCGAGGGCGGAGTAGCGCTCGGGTGGGCGCCAAAGACGGCGCAGGGGAGCGATCCGGCACCGACGATACCGGAGATCTTCGCCAGCGCGCGAAGCTTGTTCAGGAGGATTTTCACCGCTCCACGAAGCCTCGCCCGAGGTGCTCTGCCAAGCTCAATTCCCAGCCGGACTCACTTCATCAACTCGGTGACCTTCGGCGTGATGGCGTCGGCCCAGATTTGGTAACCCGCGTCGTTGGGGTGCAGCGAGTCGGGCATGATGTCCTTGCTCAGCGTGCCATCGGGCTGGAGGAATTTCGGGCCGATATCGAGGTAGAAGACGTGCTTGTCGTCCGCGAGCTTGGCGATGATGGCGTTGACCTGGCCGAGCTTGTCGCGATAGGGATTCGGGCTGGCTTTTTCACCGCGCGGGAAGACCGCGAGCAGGAGGATTTTCGTGTCGGGCGTCTTTTTGCGGATGGTCTCGACGATCCTGGTCACGCCCTTGGCGATGCCCTCGGCGGTATCGGTGGAAGCGTTGTTGGTGCCGATCATCAGGACGGCCGCCTTGGGCTTGATGCCGTCGAGTTCGCCATTCTCAATCCGCCAGAGCACATGCTGCGTGCGATCGCCGCCGATCCCGAAATTCGCCGGTTGCCATTGGGTGAACGCTTTCGCCCACACGTCCTTGCCTTTGCTCGCCCAGCCCGCGGTGATGGAATCGCCTAGGAAAAGGAGCTGCGTTTTGCCTTCCTTGGCGATGGCGACATACCGTTCGTGGGAAGCGAGAAACCCGGTATTCGGCTGGCCGGTCTTTGGGTCGTATTTCACGGCGGCCACATCCGGTGGCTGCACGGGCAGCGGAAAGGGCGTCGCCTTCGGGGCCGCCGGAGTTGCCGGGGCGGGTTTGGCCGGGGCGGTAGCCGTACTCTGCGCGCGCAGCGCGGGAGCGAAGAGGAAGGAGGTGGCGAGGAGGGCGTGGAGGGGGAGGAGTTTCATGGGAGGTGGGGGCAGGAGGAACGAGGAAGGCGCGGACTCTGCGACGAAGGGCGCACCGGAAGCAAGTGCGCCCTTCCTTCGCCAGCAGCCCGACGGATGGCACAATCCGCAAGAAGAAGTTTCCGAAGTGAAAAAACGGCCTAGAGTCCTCCGCACCCATGAAATACTTCGCCCTCCTCCTGCTCGCCGCCTTGCTTTCCGCCTGCGAAACCAGCGAGGAAGACCGCAATTTCTATTACAACGGCTGGCTGCGTCCCGAGCACGATGCGAATAGGCGGATCTACGGTGGTGATATGGATCACGAAAAGACGCCCCCGCCCCCGTCCCAGTCCCCATCCCAGTAATCGCCGCGGCCGAGCAAGATTTCGCTTTCTTTGCAGGCTATTTCGGGTTGGATTCCCGCTCCCTGCCCCAACCGATGTTCTCTTTTCTCCTACCCAAGCATGTCCAGCATGGGCGCCAGTTTGCCAAGGACGCGCGGAAGGTCCTCGATTACAAACGTGACCTGTGGGACGCCGAGACGGTGCAGCTATTCGAGAAGGAAATCACCGCGCTGGAGGCGGGCTGCAAGACGCGCGATGCCCAGCAGATCGAAAACGCCGCCAAGGCCTTGAACGTCATCTGCGCGGAGAATTTGCCCAAGGTCGACGACGCCGCCTGGCGGGAGAACTGCGAGGTCTTTCTCGTGGCCATCGTCGTAGCCCTCGCAGTGCGCACGTTCTTTCTCCAGCCTTTCACGATCCCCACCGGCTCCATGCAGCCCACCCTCAACGGCATCCTCGGCCACCCGACGACGCAGGAGCCGCCGAATGCGGTGGTCCGCTTGTGGGATACGCTGATCCACGGGCGGACCTGGATCAACGTGGTGGCGCAGGACGACGAGTCCATTGCCGACATGCAGGAAGTCTCCTGGCTTTTCTTTTTCACCTACACGCGGATTGAGACGAGCAGAGGCCACACCTACTGGGCGCACGCGCCGCTCACGACGTTGCGCGCGGCTTTTAACGTGGATTCGATCCCCAACTTTCACCGGGGCGAACCGATCGCTCGCGGCTACATCGATACCGGCGACCATGTTTTTGTCGACAAGATGTCCTATCAATTCCGTCCTCCACACCGGGGAGACGTCTTCGTTTTCAATACGCAGCACCTGCCCACGATCGACCGCCGGCATTCCGGCAGCAGCGAGCCCAACGACCCGACGCAGTTTGACTGGCCGCTCCTGGCCGGGCTGTGCGACCAATGGCACAACCGGGTCGATATGGATTCGCCCTCGCAATTCTACATCAAGCGACTGGTGGGCTTGCCGGGCGATGAATTGCGCGTGGATTCCCCGCGGCTCTTCGTCAATGGCAAGCCGGCCGAGGGCCTACCCTTCGAGCGGGTCATGTCCGCCAAGGACGGATACGAAGGCTACGGCTTCGGCACCTCGGGTTTCCTCGCCCCGCTCCTGCGCGCCGCCGACGAGCCCTTCACCCTTCCGGAGAAGCACTACTTCGCCATGGGGGACAACAGCTATCATAGCTCGGACAGCCGCGATTGGGGTCCGGTGCCACAGCAGAACATCATGGGCCGTGGCTTGTTCGTTTACTGGCCCTTCGGCCCGCACTGGGGTTTCATTCAATGACAGATGCGAGGCCGCCCAGGACGGCACACTATTTTGTAAGGCTATTGTAAAGAGACATGACACCTCTTCACCGCACCCTTAGCTCTCCACCGGCATTTCCTCTTACCCCCTCCGCTCTCCGCCTTTCTCTCCATGGCACGTCGCGCTAGTTCTTCCGCTCATCCCGCATGGATGCTCATCGCCGCGGCACTCGTCATCGCGGCCCTCGCCGGCGGTTATTTCCTTTTCGGCCGGACGAGTGATCCCTACCGCACCTACACGGCGCTCCCCGTCTCTGACTACCTGCAAAACTCCAACAGCCTCCGCGGCAACGTCTACAAACTCGACGCCACCGTCGGGCAATCGTTGCAATGGTCGCCCACCGTGGGCCGTTTGTTTTCCGTGGAGGTGCACGGCGATATGCTCCCGGTGCTCGTGCCGCCGTCCTTCAACAGTGTGAACATCGAAAAAGGGCAGCGGTTTTTCTTTCTGATCAAAGTGGAAGACCATGGCATTTTGACGGCACAGGATGTAAAGAAGTCCTAACCATTATGAAAACGCCCCCCCCGGTAAAACTTGGCCTCATCACTTGGGGCGCCTCCCTCCTGTTGGCGAGCGCGGCATTCGCGCAGGTGCCGGATGCGGCCCCGGCGCCCGCCCCCGCCGCGGGTGGCGGTGCTCCTGCTCCTGCTCAAGGCGGAGCCGCGGGTGGCGGACAGAAGAACGGCAGCTTCCTCGGCAAGGATGTCCCGGCCTTCGATCCCGGCAGCGAGATTCTCACTTGGGACGGCAAAAGCTGGAACGTCAACAACAACCGCGTTTTCCAGGCCCGTTTTGAGAAGTACCTCAACGCCCCGGAGCAAACGACCGCCATCGACCGGCAGTACCAAGCCGTCATCGCGCAGATCCTGAACCTCCTCGCACCGGGCAACGCCACCGTGCAAAATATCGATTCCGCCTTCCGGCTGCTCCCGCAGGGGTCGCGTTTCGATATCGATGCCCGGCTCTGCGATTCCGTGGCCGATGCAGTCTATAGCGCGTGGCGGGCGCAGAACGCCCAAAATCGTCTCGCCAACGCCAATGCGGCGCTCGATAGCGAACGCACACAGCAGTACTGGAACGCGCAGCACGTGAGCGCCGGCGACAACGCCCGGGAGGCTGGCTCCTCGGGAAATAGCGGCAAGAAAGGCGGCGGCTCCAAGGCGCCCTCGGCCACCGAGACTTTCGAGGACACGATGCGCATGACGGAGCACACCAAGCGCATCGCGGAGATCGAGGCGCAGATCAAGGCCAACTCGGTGAAGCGCGAGCTCAACTCGATCCAAGCCAAGGTCGAGTTCCAGGCCCTCATCCTGCAATTCTTCCTCCAGCGCCGCTTCCAGCACGTGCTCATGGCCACGCGCTTCTATCGCGCGGTCTTCTCCGATGGCGACACGAAGCTCAACGTGGGCAAGGACACCAAGGACCTTTTTGAAAAGAGCTCGGGCATGCCGCCCACCGTGGGCACGATCGATTCGCTGGCCAACGAAGCGCTGCGCGACGTGCGCGAAGGCGTGCAGGCCTACAACTTCCTGCTCGAGAAGCAGGAACTCGAAAGCGCCACCAAGCGCCTCGCCGAAGCCTTCACCGTGGGCGAATTCGTACCCGAGATTCGCACTCTCACGCGCGACAAGAAACGCCAGGCCCTGGAGTTCACCCACAAGACGAACCAGCTCATCTCCGCCATCGACGTGAAGGATTACACGATGGCCGAGCAGCTCGTGAATGACCTCGGCAAGATCGCCAAGGACTTCGACAACTCCAAGCCCATGGGCATCATCGGCACTTCGAAACAGGTTTCCGACATGCACCTGGCCAAGGCCCGCAAGGCCGCGCTCAAGGGCGACAATGCGACTCTCGAGGCGGAACTCACCGCCGCCACGGAACTCTGGCCGCGCAATCCCGCGCTTGCCGAGCTCTCCAAGAAAATCTTCATCCAGGGCGATGTGCAGCAAAAGGCGGTCATCGATTTCGAACAGCTCTTGAGCCAGAAAAACTACCGGCAGATCTACGAGGAAAGCCCGCGCTTCATGGGCGCGCTCGCCTTCTACCCGGACAAAGCGGCCAAGCTCAAGGAAGTGATGGAAAACATGAAGACCATCGAGGGCGCCTTGATGCGCGCCGATGAAATGGTGCGGCAGAACAACTATCCCGGCGCTTGGGAAAGCGTGGAAAAGATCGCCCAGCAATTCCCCGAGGACAACAAGTTGAGCAAGACCCGCGCGGACCTCACCCCGCACGCCGCCGATTTCGTCCGCACGCTGCAAGACGCGCAGGACATGGAAAAGCGCGACCAGGTCGGCTCCAGCCTCGCTTACTATCTGAAAGCCCGGAAGATCTATCCCGCGAGCGATTTCGCCGGCGACGGCGTCACCCGGCTGGTGAAGAAGATCGTTCCGGATAGCTAGGGGCGCAGCGGAAACCCCATCGCGCGTCACTCCCAGCGGAGCGCAGCGGCGGATCATGCCGCCCAAGGTTTTGCCCGTCTCGCGATTTGCTCACTCGTCGGCGCCAGCCGTTTTTCCTCCACTTGCCATTCTCCTGATGAAAACCCCCGCTACCTTCCTCGTCCTTTTTACCGCCCTGGGTCTCGCCAGCCTCGCCCAAGCCCAGGCTCCCGCCACACCCCAGGCCCGCCCGCGCAAGGCTTCCAACGATCCCGACGCGGGAAAATCGATCAATCAGAACAAAGCCACCCCGCCCGAGCGGATCAAGGCGATGAAAGACTTCAAGGTCGAGCTGCTCTACTCGGTGCCGATCGCCGAACAAGGTTCCTGGGTCGCCATGTGCGTGGATAACAAGGGTCGTCTCATCGTGAGCGACCAGTACGGCTCTCTCTACCGGTTCGCCCCGCCGGCCCCGGGCCAGCCGCTCGACCCCTCCACCATCGAGCACATCCCCGCCCCGATCAAAGCCGCCAATGGCTTGCTCTGGGCCTTCGATGCGCTCTGGGTAGGCGTAAACGACTACGAAAATGCGGAGAACGGCGGCCTCTACCGCATCACCTCCAGCCACCACGACGACCAGCTCGACACTGTCGAAAAACTCCGCGCCATGAAGGGCCGCGGCGACCACGGCATCCACGCCGTGTTGCCTGGACCGGACGGCAAGTCCGTCTTCCTCATCACCGGCGATGGCACCACGCCCACGGAGTTCAACCGCTCGCGCGTGCCGCTCCACTGGGGCGAGGACCACCTCCTGCCGCGCATGCCCGATGGCCGCGGTTTCATGCGCGACGTGCTCGCCCCCGGCGGCATCATTTACAAGATCTCCGCCGACGGCAAAGACTGGGAGGTCTGGTCCAGCGGCTTCCGCAATATCTACGACGGCGCCTTCGATAAATCCGGTGAGCTCTTCACCTACGACGCCGACATGGAGTACGACTTCAATACGCCGTGGTACCGGCCCACGCGCATCTGCCATTGTGTGAGCGGCGCGGAATTTGGCTGGCGCAACGGCGCCGGCAAATGGGCCGAATGGTATTCCGACAACCTCCCGCCGGTGCTGAACATCGGCCCCGGTTCGCCCACCGGCATGGTCTTCGGCTACGGCGCGAAATTCCCGGCCAAATACCAGAACGCGCTCTTCTGCCTCGACTGGAGCTGGGGCCGGCTCTACGCCGTGCATCTCCAGCCGCAAGGCGCGAGCTTCACGGCGACGAAGGAGGATTTCCTCAACGGCAGCCCCCTGCCCATGACCGACGCGGTCATCAATCCTGGCGATGGCGCGATGTATTTTACCATCGGTGGACGCAAGGTGCAGAGCGGCCTGTATCGTGTGACCTACACCGGCAGTGAGAGCACCGCACCGGCGCCGGCGCCCACCGCCGGCGAAGCGGCGCGCACGGCGCGGCATGAACTCGAAGCCTATCATCACGAGGATACCGGCGCCCTGGCCGCCGCGTGGCCGAAGCTGGGCGACAGCGACCGTTTCATCCGCTGGGCCGCGCGCACCGCCATCGAGCAGCAGCCGGTCAACACCTGGGCCGAAAAGGCGCTGGGCGAGACTGACCCGGCCAAACAAGTCGAGGCGCTGCTCGCGCTCGCCCGCTGCGGCGGCATCGATCCGTTGCATCGCAAGCCCACGGATTCGCCGATCGACACCGCCCTGCGCGCCAGGCTCCTCGCCGCGCTGGAGAAATTCGACTGGGCCACGCTGAACAACGAACAGCGCATCTGCCTCGTGCGCACGCTGCAGATTGCGCTCGTCCGCTTCGATCGTCCCGACGACGCCACGGTGAAGTCGCTCCTCGCAAAATTCGATCCGCTCTTCCCCGCGCCGACCTACGAACTCAACCGGCTCCTCTGCGAGGCGCTGGTCTATCTCCAGTCACCCAACGTCGCCGCCAAGGCGGTCCCCCTGCTCGAGAAAGCGCCCACGCAGGAGGAGCAGATGGAATACGCGCGTTCGCTGCGCATGCTCAAGACCGGCTGGACCACGCCGCTGCACACCGCCTATTTCGAGTGGTTCCTCAAGGCCGCGAACTATCGCGGCGGCGCGAGCTTCGAGAAGTTCATCGAATTCATCCGCAACGACGCCGTGGCCAGCTTGAGCGACAGCGAAAAGACCGAGCTCGCCGCCGTGCTCGCCAAAAAGCCCGTCCTGAAATCGCCCCTCGAAGCCGCGGCCACCGCCCTCGCCGGCCACACAACCGTCACCCCCTGGACGCTCGAACAGCTCAATCCACCCGCCGAGCTCAAGGGCCGCAACTTCGATACCGGCCACAAGATGTTCGCCGCCGTCGGCTGTTTCGCCTGCCATCGTTTTGGCAACGAGGGCGGCATGACCGGCCCCGACCTCACCCAGGCCGGCGGCCGTTACAACGCACGCGACCTGCTGGACAACGTCATCAACCCCAGCAAGGAGATCAACGAGCAGTTCGTCCCCACCGTCATCACCATGCTCGATGGCGCACAGCACATCGGCATGATCGTGAATCTCAATTCCGATTTCGTGAGCTTGAACACCGATCCAACTCAGCCGAATCAGCAGGAGCGGGTCGACCGCAAGCAAGTCAAGAGCATCGAACCCTCCAAGGTTTCCCTCATGCCTCCCGGCCTGCTCAATATCTTGAGCAAGGATGAAATCCTCGATCTCGCCGCCTATGTCCTGAGTGGCGGCGACCCGAAGAGTCCGGTATTTGCGCCGCATTAAGAGCGTTCTGCCAGGCGGATCCCGAATCGGAACGGAGCCATTCCGAAACACATCGGCGCAAGCTCAAGGTTTCTGATCACAGAGACTTTGATCACACTCTGGTCTCTTCCTCGTCCTCACCCATCAACAATCACATACCCGATTAAAAAATCTATCCTCCCGGTCAGAAAGGAAGGGTCTGACCGGGAGGATAAATGGAATCTTTCACCCACGTCAAGCCTCAATCGGCTTCCCGGCGAACGCGATTTTTCCTGCTCAATCCACCGTCGTCGTCACCACTGCGGGCGTCTTCCCGGGCCGATAAATCGACGCGCCATAGCAGATCGGCGCCGTGCCTTCCTTCCCGTAGCGGATCTTCTTGAACTCCGAATCCCAACGCTCGATGAACGAACAATTCGCCGTCTTCGCGCTGTTCGGAATCGGCAGATACCGCGCGTAGGTGATCGTCAGGAAAGCTCCATCGCCCGGCAACGGAAACGGCGCTGCCCAATTGTCCGTCAGTCGCACCAGCTTCGTCTTGTTCAAATCCAGCACGTAACAGGTATCGCCATCCATGCTGTTCAAGTGCAGCCCGAAAAACGCCAGGCGCAGCGGGCCGTCGAAATAATAGAAGCGCTCGGGATCATTCGAAGCGTGCAACAGTTCGTACAATCCTTCGAAGCCTTCCACCGTGCCCAATTTGGTTTCCTTCCCGGACTTCAGATCCCGCAGGAGATAGGCAGCGCCGTGTCCCGGACCGTCCACTCCATCCTCGTCGTTTTTTAACTCTGTGAGCACCAACTCGACCGAACCATCCGGCGACTTATAACCGGTTTGAGGTTCTCCCACTTGCGTAGGATTGCCGGGCAGCATTCTTCCGTCGGGCCAGTTCTTCGGCTCCATATTGGTGAAGAAGGGCGATGGGCGCTCCGTCGAATACCACTCCGGCGCCGCCACGAGCTTCTTCGTCTTCGCGCTCCGCGGCTCCACACTCCAGATTTCCTGTACGGTCTCGGATAGTTCCCGCGTGAAAACGATCACCGTTCCATCCGGCGCAAAAACCGGCGAGCGATCCTGCCCCTTGTCGTCCTGCGTCAATTGCCGCAGGAATCTCCCGTCTTCCGCATAAAGATAGAGATGCGCGTGACTCGTGCCCTGCGCTTGCAAGTAGCGGATGGCGATCACGATCTCGCCTGTAGCCGTGGATTTGCCCGCCTGATCTTTGGCCACGACAGCGCCCACGCCAAGCCATCCCAAGCCCAGAACCAAACCCACGATGCGGCGAACGAAACCAAGTCTCATGCCCGGATAGTGAGACGAAAATGGGCCGCCAGCCAAGATCAAGCTTGCCTTCTGGAGAGGTGGGCACCCCCCTTGACACACATGCTATGCTGCAAGCCATGGATGTTCTCTGTATGGAGACGGCTTGGAGGTTCTTCGGGAAGAGGAGTGTAATTCGCCTATGCCACGTGAATTTATCAGCTTAATGACGCCGGTGCATTCCGCCGCTCCGCTCGCGGAGGTTTCTACGGATGCAGCGGCGAAAGTCTGGTATCCGTCTCTGAATCTCGGGGTAGTTCCGGGTAGTTCCGACCGTAGAAATGCCACCAGCACACTGGATTCAGGCCACTCAATCGTATTCAATCGCGGTGAATCGTGCCTGATCGTGCCTGATAAAATTTCCGCACCTTTCCGTCGATACCGCGGTTTCATAATAAAATCACCACCGGATGTCACCCATTCTCTCCACCTCCGTTCGCCTATCTGAACACGGGCCGAACATAAGACCTACGTAGTTTCACCTTCCCGGGTTTTTGCACTTGTGAATTCCATTCCGGACACTACTTCTTTTTCGCAAATGAATTTGCCCAACGAGGCGGGCTCGCCCCGCTCGGATGACTCGGACCGCGGAGCTAGCAGGGCGCCCCGACAATTGTCGGACCTGCAGAAGACCATCACTATGGCGCAAATCGCGAAGGCTGCCGGCGTATCGCAAGGAGCCATTTCGTCGCTTTTGAACGACCGGGACTACGGCATCCGCGTGAGCGAAAAGACCCGCGAACGCGTCTTCAAGGTTTGTCGCGAAATGGGCTACATCCCGAATGACCTGCGGGCGGTGGTCCGCATGTATCCGGAACTCGGCGATTTCTGCCTGCTGCTCTCCACCGCGATCGAAGGCGGGTTGCACGATCCCTTCGTGCATCGACTTGTGGCGTCGGCCATGACAGCGGTGCCGGATATTTCGCATCCGCTTGGCCTCGCTTACTACGACGAGACTCAGGATTATTCTGCCGCGGGCACGTTGCCGCACCCCATCCGCGTCGGCACCTATTCCAAGTTTCTCGTCCATGGCGCGCCCAATCCCTCGTTGCTGGAGGCGCTTTACCGGCGCGGGCTGCCGGTCGTTTCCCTCGGCTACGATACCCCGTTGCCGGGCGTGGTGAGTTTCGTGCCGGATTACACCCAGGCGGCCATCCTCGCCATCGAGCACCTGGTCCAGCTTGGCCACCAGCATTTGGGGATCATCTCCAGCGCGTTCGGTTCCACGCATCCCAAGACCCTCGAGCTGAATCACGGCGTCAGCGTGGCTTGTGAAAAATTCGGCCTGCCGATCGAAACCCAGCACATCGTCTACGGCGATCTCTCCGAGCAGGCGGGGCGGCTGGCACTGGAGGAATTCTTGACGCGCCAACCTGCACCCACCGCCATCTTTGCCATGAGCGACCGGGCCGCGCTGGGCGTTCTTTCCCTGGCCCAAAGCCGCGGCCTCCAGGTGCCGGGGGATTTGAGTATCGTCGGTTGCTCGGACGATCCCGGGAGCCAGACGGTGTATCCGCCGTTGACGACGG
The DNA here is from genome assembly GCF_040003245.1 of Chthoniobacter sp. Taxonomy (NCBI): domain Bacteria; kingdom Pseudomonadati; phylum Verrucomicrobiota; class Spartobacteria; order Chthoniobacterales; family Chthoniobacteraceae; genus Chthoniobacter; species Chthoniobacter sp. The sequence goes on along the minus strand of NZ_JBDUCX010000051.1, from coordinate 7,759 downwards.
TGCATTTGCCCGCGGAGGAAATGGCCGCCCAAGGCATCCGCGAGATCGATCGCCTCGTGAACACCGCAGTCGTCGACGCCGCACGCAAGGAACTGCTGCCCGTGCGCCTGATTTCCCGGGCGTCCACCGGTCCGGCCAGAAAGTTGCAAAAAGTTTAATCAAACGCTTGACGACCCCCACGGTCTTGCACGAGAAGTGCGCCCCCTCATGAAAATCTACTATTACATTTCGGTTGCCGCCGCCGCGCTGGCGCTCGTTTTGAGCATCGTGCTGTTCGCGGTCGGCAGTTCCAATCAAACTCTCCAGAACGAGGTGCAGGCCCAGCAGGTCGAGCTCCAGAAGCAGCAGGAAGAGATCAACAAGGGTCAGGCGATCAGCCAGAAGGTCGGCCCGGAGTTGCTGCGCGACATGGCCGTTGCCTCGACCAAGAACGAGAAGATGAAGCAGTTGCTGGCCAAGAATGGCTACACGGTGAACATGGCGACGCCGGCACCCGGCTCGGCCACCCCCGCAGCTAAAGCCCCCGCTCCCGCTCCCGCCTCCGAACCCGGCCGCCTCCAACCCTAATTTCACCCCATGAGCACCGAACCCGATTACAATTTCAATCCGCCCGCGGCCTCCGGCTCGAACGGCATCTCCATTCTTCTTCCCTTCGCGCTTCTTTCCGCGGCGATCGCCGTCGTGATGGTCGCGCAGACGGTCAACGTCTTCAAGGCGCGCACCAGCCTGCGGGATGGCAAGACCCAACTCACCGACGCCTATCAAAAGCGTCAGACGCTGGTGAAGCAATCCGCTGACATCCAGCAGAAGCTGCAGGCCTTGGTCCTGGATCTCCTGCTCCTGGCCAAGACGGATGACGACGCCAAGGCGATCGTCGGGAAATACAATATCCAGCAAAACGCTCCCGAAGGTTCTTCGGCCCCGGCCCCCGAACCGGCCAAATAACGAGCCACCCGCTTCCAGCCGCAAGGCAAAACCAAAAGCCCGGCCATCGCGCCGGGCTTTTCGTTTTTCTTGTGCTCTTTCACAGTTAGATTCACCGCCGTGTCCGCCCTCACTTCCCTCGCCAAGTCCGCTCGTGGCATCGTGCAGAAACTGCAGGAGGCCGGTCACATCGCGTACTACGCCGGCGGCTGCGTGCGCGACCAGTTGATGGGGGAACAGCCGCACGACTTCGATATCGCCACCAGCGCCCACCCGGAGCAGGTGCAGAAGCTCTTTCGCCGCACCGTGGCCGTGGGCGCGCACTTCGGCGTGATCGTGGTCATGGACGGCAGTTTCGAATTTCAGGTCGCCACCTTTCGCAACGATGGCCAGTACCTCGACGGGCGCCGCCCGGAATCGGTCAGCTTCGCCACGCCCGAGGAGGATGCGGCCCGGCGCGACTTCACCATCAATGGCCTCTTCTTCGATCCCATCGCCGACCGGCTCATCGACTACGTCGGCGGCCAGCAGGATCTCGCGAAGAAACTGCTGCGCGCCATCGGCAATCCCTACGATCGCTTCCGTGAGGACCGGCTGCGCCTGCTCCGCGCCGTGCGCTTCGGCACCACGCTGGGCTTCGATCTCGAAGGCGCCACCTGGCGCGCGGTCTGCGAGAATGCGCAACACATCAATGAAGTCAGCGCCGAGCGGATTCGAGAGGAGTTGGTGAAGATCTTCCTCTCGCCACGACGGGTGCGCGGCTTCGATCTGCTGGATGAAAGCGGCCTGCTGGCGGCTACGCTCCCGGAAGTCGAGGCGCTCAAGGGCTGCGAACAACCGCCGCAGTTTCATCCCGAGGGCGATGTCTTCGTGCACACGCGCATCATGCTCGGCCTGCTCCCGGCCCAAGTCTCGGTGCCGCTGGTTCTATCGGTGCTGTTCCACGATATCGGCAAGCCGGGGACTTTCTCCGTCGACCCAGACGGCCGCATCCGCTTCAGCGGCCACGACAAGCTCGGCGCGGAGATGACCGTGGTGCTCATGAGCCGCCTGCGCTTTTCTCGCGCCGAGATCGACGCCACGGTCGAGGCCGTGGCCAATCACATGGTCTTCAAGGACGTGCAACAAATGCGCGTGGCGAAGCTCAAGCGCTTCCTCGCGCGGCCGCACATCGAGGACGAATTGGAGCTGCACCGGGTCGACTGCACAAGCAGCCACGGCCTGCTCGACAACTACGAGTATCTCAACACCAAGCGCACGGAATTCGCCAGCGAACCCCTGATTCCCCCGCCCCTCATCACCGGCCGCGATCTCATCGCGCTGGGGCTGCGGCCCGGGCCGCGCTTCACCGAAATCCTCGAGGCCGTGCAGTCGCGCCAGTTGGAAGGCACGCTCACCACGCCGGAGGCCGCTCTGGAGTGGATCAAGAGCGACTGGCTAAAGGAGCCCAAATGAAGGCCGGTCGAAAGAACAAAGAAGGGTTCGAAACCGCCAATTCCTAAGTAGCGCCCGCCTCGCAGGTGGGCTAAGAACACCACCTCCATGTCCGCCATCGAACACAACGACCCCCTCAACGCCCAGATCCTCGCCGTTTCCGAGGACAAGATTCAGGGCTTTGTCCGTGAACCTTTCGTCGCCATCGCCGAGCGCAGCGGTGTGCCGCTGGAGACCGTGCTCGAGCGGCTCAAGACGATGCTCGCCGCCGGCACCATCCGCCGCATCCGGCAGACGCTCGTGGCCAGCAATCTGGCCGAAGGCGCGCTCGTCGCCTGGAAGGTCTCGGAAGAGAAACTGAACGGCGCCTTCGACTTCATGTTCCAGCAGGACCCATTCAGCGGGCATGTCGTGGTGCGCTCCACCGACACCGCGACCACCGGCAGCGAATACCGCCTGTGGACCACGCTCAAGACACCGGTCGGCACGTCGATGGCCGATCATTGCGAAGTGCTCATGCGCCATACGGGCGCGACGCATTACAAGCTCATGCCAGCCAAGGGCATTTTCGCGCTCGGCGTCGGCCACGTCCGGCGCAAGACGATCGAACCCGGCGACAAGGCCGAAGCGCCCGCCAAAATGATCAAGGTGGGCGTGGTCAATCTCACCGATCTCGAGTGGGACGTGCTCCTCGCCCTCAAGCGCGAGTTGACGCTCGACGAAGTGCGCGTCGGCTTGTGGGCAACCCGCGCTGCCGAAGCCGGGGTCGATCTCGATACTTTCTGTCGCGTCGCCGAAGACCTCAACAGCTGTCAGGTCATCGGTCGCTTCTCCACCTTCCTCGAGCACGTGAAACCGTCCGCCACCGGCCAGCGCGTCACCCGTTTCAACGCCCTCTTCCACTGGCGCGTGCCGGTGGGCCGTGAGCTCGAAGCCGGCGGCGAAGTCGGTCGACACGACATCCTCACACACTGCTACTGGCGCGAAGGCGGCCCGGAATTCAACAACGTCAACATCATGGCCGTGTGCCACGGCACCGAGAAGGATCGCGTCTTCGCCCACAAGGCGGCCATCGATGCCCACCTGGCCAGCATCGGCATCCCCGTGACCTATACGAACGTCTTTTGGGGCGGCCGCAGCGAGATCAAGCCCAGCGAGATTTCGCCCAAGCTTCACCGCGAGTGGCTGGATAAAATGCGGACGCCAGAGACAGCCTCTGCCTAAAGGGACGCGTCCTCAGGCGCCGGGCAATCCGGCTCCGAAATGCGTGTTTTGCGGCGGAAATAGTCAATTTTCCGCAATGGAGCCAATGGAACCAATGGAGCCATGCACATTTTCCGCCGGGTTATGCCAGGATAGCGGACATGAAATCCGACGACCCCCTGACCCTGGCGACGGCCCGATCGCACCCGAGCCGCGCACCATCCAACCGTAACTTAAAAACGCTACCCCGCGGGCGAAGGCCGCCGGCGCCGCGGAGAAACGGGCCGCGGATTTAAGGTGCCTTAAGCCCAGTTAAGCCGATTTAAGGTGCGAGATTTTTTTCGAGGCCGCCGAATACGTGAGCCCGGCCGCTTAGTTCTCCGGCTTATCGATATCGAGATAGGTCGGCGTGCGATCCTGCGAATGCCCGCCGAAAGACTCGATTCGCATCTCCTTCAAGATCCACAAACCATCCCCCAGCGATTGCCCGCTGATGACCTTGAACCGGCGCGACAACTTCCCCGCCTTATCGAAAGCCTCCGCCTGCATCATCGCCCCCGTCTTCTTGCTGATCCAGAGATCGACCTTGCTGTATTGCGTGTCGCCGCGCTCTCCCGGTTCCACCCGCACGATCCAGCACTTTTGCAGGAGCATGGTCTGCTCGCCTTGCACGGTAGCCGTGGGCCAGTAGAGGAAGCACAGCGAAAGGTCTTCGTAGCTGATATCGGTTTCGCGCACCCGATCGTCGAAGCGCCGCGGCGAGACCTTGGCCGCCTTGCCATCGGTGATCTCCTCGAGCCGCGCTTCTTTTTCGCCCAGTCGCAATTGGATGACCTGCGCCGGATCGGTGAATTCGTAGCGAATCGTGCCGCTCGCGCAGATGAGGCGGAACGGCAGGCTCTTGCCGCCGGTGCGAATCTCGCCCTTCAGCGCCCGATTTTGCGCGGACTGCGCGACGCGCACGGTCTTCAAGATCGCATGCGGATCGGGCGCGTCTTCGGCGCGCAACGGCCCGTTGAACAACCCGAGCGCCGCCAAAAGAATTGCGATGTGTGACTTCATGCCCATACCTTCGCAAGGCTCAGCGATTCCCGCATGGACCAAAAGCTCCTTTTTCTCATCAACCGGCAGTGGACGGATCCCCTGTTGGATCGCCTCATGGCCCTGCTCTCGAGCTTCCCGGCGTGGATCCCGTTCATGGTGGTGCTCATCGCGCTACTCTTCTGGCGCGGGGGATTTCATGCGCGGGCGTTCGTCCTCTGTGCAGGCCTCATCGTGGGCATCAACGACGGCGTGATCTCGAAAGGACTCAAACACCTCGTGAGCCGGCCACGGCCCCACCAGAGCATCGACGGCGTGCGCCAGGTGGACCTCGGCAAAGCCACTCCGCGCATCCTTGCCATCGCCCGACCCTTGAAAATCAAGCTCTCCGAGGCCGCGCCCGATCTCGAAGGGATCGACGGCCGCTCGTTTCCCTCTTCCCATACTGTGAATACCATCTCGGTCGCCCTGCTGACGGCTTGCTTTTACCGGCGCCGCGGCTGGCTCGCTTTTCTCCCGGCGCTGGCCGTCTCTTATTCGCGGATCTACACCGGCTCGCATTGGCCGAGTGATGTCCTCGCCTCGATCTTTCTCGGCCTCGGCGCGACCCTCCTCCTGCTCTGCGCGCTGGAATGGCTCTGGCAAAAGTGGGGCGGCCGGGTCACACCCGCGCTGCACGTGTCGCACCCGAGCCTCCTCCATTCATGAACCCACGCCGGCTGCTCTTTCTTTTTCTCGGCGCACTCACGGTCTTCCGGCTCGTCTACATCACGCAGCTCGAGCTCATTTCCGATGAGACTTACTACCTGCAGTGGTCGCAACATCTCGACCTGAGCTACTTCAGCAAGGGGCCCGGTATCGCGCTGGCGCTGTGGCTGAGTACTCACATTTTCGGCGACGGCGCCTTCGGTGTCCGCGTGCTCAGTCCCTTGCTGGCGCTCGGCACGAGCCTGCTCATGTTCTTTTTCGCCCGCCGGCTCTACGGAGAAACGGTCGCCATCTGGACGGTGCTGATGTTGAGCTTTGCCCCGATCTACGAAGCCGGTGCACTGCTCATGACCATCGACCCGCTCTCGATGTTTTTCTGGATGGCCGCGCTCTACACTTTCTGGCTGGCCTTGGAAAAGAGCCCGGGCTTCAGCGCCTGGTGGCTCGTCACGGGCGTGCTGATTGGCCTCGGTTTTCTCGCGAAATACACCAACGCGATGCAGCTCCTCTCGATCCTGCTCCTGCTGGCGCTCACCCCGAAATATCGCGGCGAATTATGGCGGCCGGGCTTTTACGCCATGCTGGGCGTGTTCGCGCTTTTCACCGCGCCGGTGATCGTCTGGAACTCCCAGCACGCCTGGATCACCCTGCTGCATTTGAAGGCCCGGGGCGGGCTCGATAGCGGGCCGCGCTTCAATCCGCTGGAGTTCCTCGAATTTCTCGGGATGCACCTGGGCGTGTATTCCCCGCTCATCTTCGGCGCCATGCTCGCCGCCCTGGTCTGGGCATGGAAGAAGTCGCGCGCGCATTTCAAGCCGCGGTTCCTCATGGCTTTCACGCTGCCGCTCTTCGTCATGTATTTCACGCTGTCGTTCAAACGCGCCGGCGAGCCCAACTGGACCGCGCCGGCGACGCTTTCCCTGGCGATCCTCACGGTGGTCTTCTGGCTGGAACTGGCCAAAGAGAAAAGGTGGGCGCGCATTTACGCGGTCGCCGGGCTCGCCCTCGGCGGGATCATGACCGTAGTGGGGCTCGACATGGACCTGATTCGGCGCGCCGGATTTCCTCTTTCCCACGATGCCGACCCCAGTGCGCGGCTGCGCGGCTGGCGCACGACGGCGGAGAAGATCGAAGAAATTCGCGACGCCTACGAGGCCGAGCACGGGGAGAAGGTCTTCCTCATCGCCAACAAATACGGCACCGCGGCCAGCATCGGCTTCTATCTGCCGCACCCGCGCCCCGAGATGGAGGGTTTTCCGCCGGTCTATGTGCCGGAATCCGCCTGGCCGGAAAACCAGTTCTACTTCTGGCCGCGCTACGACGGGCTGATCGACTACACCGATGCCGCGCGCGAAAAGCTGCGCCCGGGCAGCAATCTCGATCCGGCGGTCCGTGCCGAGCTCGCCGCGGCGCTCGAAGCCATGCCCACCGCGTCCGGCGCCATCCCCAGCGACGAAGTCCGCCTGAAGTTTCTCCACGCGCTCAAGGCCGCCGCCCCGGAACTCGGGATCGACGATTATTACACGGAATCCTTTGGCTACAGCCCCTTCGTCGGGCGGACGGCGCTCTACATCACCGACCGGGACGACGAATCCCGGCCACCGGACGTCTTTGAGCGCACCTTTGCCCACAGTGAGATGATCGCCTGCTTCAACGTCCTGCGGCGCGGCACCTCGCTACGCCAGATCCGGGTCTTCGCCTGCACGGGCTATCACCTGCAGGAGTTGTAAGCTCTTGGCACTGCCTTCTCGATCCTGCATCCTGACCGTCCCATGCCCGCTGTCTCCGTCGTCATCCCGCTCTACAATGAGGAGGATAACATCGCCGAACTGGAAAAAGAACTCGCCGCCGCGCTCGCGGGGATCGATCACGAGATCATCCTCGTGGACGATTGCTCGTCGGATCAGACCCTTGCCCGGATCGAGCGCCGTCCGGAAGTGCGAGTCATCGAATTCGCCAAGAATACCGGCCAAAGCGCCGCCATGTATGTCGGCATCCAAGCCGCGCGCGGCGACGTGATCGTACTCCTCGACGGCGACCGGCAGAACGATCCCGCCGACATCCCCAAGCTCCTCGCCGGTATTGCCGAAGGCGCGGACCTCGTCTGTGGCTATCGCGCGAATCGCAAGGACACCACCTTCAAGCGCATCCAGAGCCGCATCGCCAATGCGGTGCGCAGCCGGTTCACCGGGGATGGCGTGCGCGACACCGGCTGCACGCTCAAGGCCATGCGCCGCGAATGCCGCGAGGCCCTCGTGCCCTTTTACGGCATGCACCGCTTCATTCCGGCGCTGATCAAGGGCATGGGCTACAAGATCTCCGAAGTCCCCACCCACCATCGCCCGCGCACCGCCGGGGTGAGCAAATACGGCTTCGGCAACCGCGCCTGGAAGGCCACCTGCGACATGTTCGCGGTCAAATGGCTGCTTTCGCGACAATTCCAGATCCG